>DASPKR010000258.1:0-10987 GCA_035627975.1 Pyrinomonadaceae bacterium
TTGAAAGACATGCTGAACGAGAAAATCAGAATCAGGCTTAAGGCTTACGACCACCGCGTGCTCGACCAATCCACGTCCGAGATAGTCGAGACGGCGAAGCGGACGGGCGCGCGCGTCGCGGGGCCGATACCGCTGCCGACCTCGAAGAACAAGTGGACGGTCCTGCGGTCGCCGCACGTGGACAAGAAGTCGCGCGAGCAGTTCGAGATTCGCACGCACAAGCGGCTGATGGACATACTCGACCCGACGCCGCAGACCGTGGACGCGCTCATGAAGCTCGACCTGCCCGCGGGCGTGGACGTGGAGATTAAGGCGTTCGGCAGACAGTAAAGAGGCTGTCGGCGGTCAGCAATAAGCTCTCAGCTTTTTGGCTGATGCGGCGGCCGAAGGTTTTAGCTGGACGCTGATTGCTGATAGCTGACAGCTTTGTGGAGTTCAAGATGGTTAACGGGATCATCGGTAAGAAGGTCGGGATGACGCAGCTCTTCGCGCCCGACGGGACTGTCACTCCCGTGACGGTCATTAAGGCCGGCCCCTGCGTGGTCGTGCAGAAGAAGGAGGCCGCGGGCAAGGACGGCTACGACGCCGTGCAACTCGGCCTCGTAGAAGACCGCCCCGTGAAGCTCAAGAACGTGACCAAGCCGATGCGAGGCCACTTCGAGAAGACGGGCGGCGGGGTGCCTCCGACTCGCGTGCTCAAGGAGTTCCGCGTCGAGGGTGCCGCGGCCGACCTGAACGTCGGCGACCACGTCCTCGTCAACCTCTTCTCCGAGGGCGACCGGATAGAGGTCGTCGGCCGCTCGAAGGGGCGCGGCTTCCAGGGTACGGTCAAGCGGCACAACTTCAACCGCGGCCCCGAGACGCACGGCTCGATGAACGTGCGCCGGCCAGGCTCCATCGGCCAGTCGGCCTACCCGTCGCGCGTGCTGCCGGGCACGCGCTCGTCGGGCCACATGGGCGACAAGCGCGTTACGCTAAAGGGCCTGACGGTCGCGCGCGTGGACGTCGAGAACCACCTGCTCATGATCCGCGGGTCGGTGCCGGGCGCGAACGGCTCGGTCGTCGTCGTCAAGAAGTCAGAGAAGTAGCTGTCGGCTGAAAGCCGGCGGCCGCGAACGGAGTGAGTGAAATGCCTACCGTTAAGGTGCGCAACCTGAAGAACGAAGAGGTCGGCGACTTCGAGCTGTCCGACGAGGTGTTCGGCGCCGAGCTGAACGAGGCGCTGATACACGCCGCCGTCAAGGCACACCTCGCCAACGCCCGCCAGGGCACGGTCGGGACGAAGACGCGCGGCGACGTGTCCGGCTCCGGCAAGAAGCTGTGGCGGCAGAAGGGGACGGGCCGCGCCCGTATAGCAAGCATCCGCTCGCCGCTCTGGAAGGGCGGCGGCAACGTCCACGGCCCGCAGGCGCGCGACTGGTCGCAGCCGCTGCCGAAGAAGATGCGGCGCGGCGCCCTGCGCTCGGCCCTCTCCGAGCGGCTGCGCGAGGGCAACCTCGTCGTCGTCGAGGAGTTCGTCTTAGGCGAGGCCAAGACCAAGGCGTTCGTCTCTGCTCTGGCGGCGCTCGGCCTCGAAGGGCGCACGCTCGTCGTTGACACCGTCGAGAACGCCAACCTCCTTCTCGCAGCGCGCAACGTGAAGGGCGCGAAGGTCGTCGGCTCGGGCGGCGTGAACATATACGACGTGCTCTACTACGAGAAGCTCGTGCTCTCGCGCTCCGCGGCCGAGCAGCTCGAGCGCACGCTCGCGCCGAAGAGGGCCGCGGGCGCCGCCGCCGAGGAGTCGGGCGCCGAGGAGCCGGAAGAGGGCGAGCGCGAAGAGGAGGCCGCGTAAGAGATGAGAACCATCTGGGACGTTATCAAGGCGCCCGTAATCACGGAGAAGGCGCTCGTGGCGAAGGAGGAGTCGCAGGACGGCCGGCAGCTCCTCACGTTCCGCGTTGACCGCAACGCCACGAAGCCCGAGATCAAGTCGGCCGTCGAGCGCATCTTCAACGTCGAGGTTGACTCGGTGCGCACCATCAACTACGAGGGCAAGATTGCCCGGCGCGGCCGCTTCGAGGGGCGCAAGCCCTCCTGGAAGAAGGCGTACGTCACGCTCAAGGCGGGCCAGCCGCCGTTCGACTACGGCGAGAACATTTAGACGGAGACTAGAGACCGGGGGCTAGAGATCTGTAACTAGCCTCCGGCCCCTAGACCCTAGCCTCTTTAAGCTTATGGGCATCAAGAAACTTACACCGACATCGCCGGCGCGGCGCTACCAGACGTACCTGACGCGCGACGAGCTGACGCCGGGCGCTGAGCCCGAGAAGTCCCTGCTCGAGCCGAAGAAGCGCATCTCGGGCCGCAACAACAACGGCCACGTCACTGTTCGCCGTCGCGGCGGCGGCCACAAGCGCTTCTACCGCATCGTTGACTTCAAGCGCGACAAGACGGGCGTGCCGGGCCGCGTCACGCAGATCGAGTACGACCCGAACCGCTCTGCGCACATAGCGCTCGTCACCTACCTCGACGGCGAGAAGCGCTACATCATCGCGCCCGCCGGCATAGAGGTCGGCAAGACCGTCATGGCCGGCCCCGAGGCGGACATCCTGCCCGGCAACGCCTTGCCCATCCGCAACATCCCGCTGGGGACGCAGATTCACAACATCGAGCTGCGGCCCGGCAAGGGCGGCCAGCTCGTGCGCTCGGCCGGCGGCTTCGCGCAGCTCGTCGCCAAGGAGGGCGACTACGCTCAGGTTCGCATGCCCTCGGGCGAGGTGAGGCGCGTCCCCGTCGTCTGCTACGCGACCGTGGGCCAAGTCGGCAACGTCGAGCACGAGAACGTCTCCTTCGGCAAGGCGGGCCGCTCGCGCTGGAAGGGCATTAGGCCCCACGTCCGCGGCGTCGCCATGAACCCGGTTGACCACCCGCACGGCGGCGGCGAGGGCAAGACCTCCGGCGGCCGGCACCCCGTGACGCCCTGGGGCCAGCCGACGCGCGGCTACAAGACGCGCAAGAACAAGCGCACCTCAAAGATGATAGTGCGCGACCGCAGGGTGAAGTAATTTTCGGCAGTGGAGCTGAGTGAAACGTTATGTCCCGTTCGGTAAAAAAAGGCCCGTTCGTTGACGAGCATTTGCAGAAGAAGGTGAGCGACGTGCGCTCGGGCGCGAGCCGCCCGCCGGCCATAAAGACCTGGTCGCGGCGCTCGACCATCACGCCCGAGTTCGTCGGCCTTACCTTCGCCGTCCACAACGGCAAGCGCCACATACCCGTCTATGTGACGGAGAACATGGTCGGCCACAAGCTCGGCGAGTTCGCCCCGACGCGCACCTTCAAGGGCCACGCCGGGACGAAGGCGGAGAAGTCGTCGAAGCCGGCGAGATAAGAGGTTCCTTTTATGGATGCGAGAGCGAGTGCGAAGTATTTGCGCGGGTCGCCGCAGAAGGCGCGGCTCGTCGTTGACATGATCCGGGGCAAGCGCGTGGGCGAGGCCCTCGCGATCCTCCAGTACACGAACAAGCGCGCCGCAGACGGCATAGAGAAGTGCCTGCGCTCTGCCATCGCCAACGCGACCGAGGCCGCCGAGCGCGCCAACGTCGCCGTTGACCCGGACGACCTCTTCGTCAAGGCATGCTTCGTGGACGACGGCCCGACCAAGCACCGCCGCCGCGTGCGCCCCGCCCCGCAGGGCCGCGCCTACCGCGAGCAGCGCCACTTCTGCCACGTGACCGTCTTGGTTTCGAGCGACGGCCGCCCCGCCGCCACGGCAGCCCCGGCGCAGGGGAAGGCCACTGGCAAGGCGAAGCGCGCGACGAAGACTGCCGAGCCGACCGCCGCCACGACGGCCAAGCGCGGCGCGGCGAAGAAGGCCGCCAAGCCCGCCCCCGAGTCGAAGGGCGAGGGCGCGGCCGAAGAGACGACGGCTCAGGAATAAAGTTAGGAGAAGATTGTGGGTCAGAAAGTTCATCCTTACGGCTTCCGCCTCGGCTACAACAAGGACTGGCACTCGCACTGGTTCGCCAAGAAGCAGTTCGGCGAGTACCTCCTCGAAGACCTAAAGCTGAAGGCGAATTTGAAGGGCCGCTTCGCCGGCGCCGGCGTCTCGCACGTGGACGTGGAGCGCGCCGCCAACCGCCTGAAGCTCATCATCTACACCTCGCGCCCCGGCATCATCATCGGGCGTAAAGGGGCGGAGATAGACAAACTCAAGGGCGACATCTCGGCGCGGACGGGGAAGGAAGTGCTCGTCTCCATTCAGGAGATACACAAGCCGGAGCTGAACGCGCAGCTACAGGCCGAGAAGATCGCCTCGCAGCTAGAGAAGCGCATAGCCTTCCGCCGCGCCATGCGCAAGACCGTCGAGGAGACGCTCAGGTTCGGCGGGCAGGGCATCAAGGTCAAGGTGTCGGGCCGCCTGAACGGCGCCGAGATCGCGCGCAGCGAGTGGCACCTTCAGGGGCGCCTGCCGCTGCACACCCTGCGCGCCGATATTGACTACGGCTTCGCGGAGGCCCGGACGACCTTCGGCGTCATCGGCGTCAAGTGCTGGATTTACCGCGGCGAGATTCTCGACCCGAAGGCCGCGATGGCGCGCGGCACACAGCCCGACCCCATCAACGAGCCGAGGCCGGAGCGCGGCGACGGGCGCCGGCCCCGCCGCGACCGCGACGACGACCGCCCGCGCGGCCCGCGCGGCGGCCGCGGCCGCGGGCCGGGCGGCGGCGACCGTGGGTAGTTGAAACGAAACGACTGACTAGCGATTCGAGGGTGCATTCATCATGTTGATGCCGAAGAAGGTAAAGCACCGTAAGCAGATGAAGGGCCGCATGACGGGCGTAGCCACACGCGGCGCCGACATAAGCTTCGGCGAGTACGGCCTGAAGACTCTGGAGCCGGGCTGGATAACCGACCGCCAGATCGAGGCCGCGCGTATCGCCATGACGCGCCACGTCAAGCGCGGCGGCAAAATCTGGATACGCATGTTCCCGGACAAGCCCATAACGAAGAAGCCCGCCGAGACGCGCATGGGCAAGGGCAAGGGCGCGCCCGACCACTGGGTCGCGGTGGTGAAGCCGGGCCGCATACTCTACGAGATAGAGGGCGTCAGCGAGGAGCTAGCGCGCGAGGCCATGCAGCTCGCCGCGCAGAAGCTCCCCGTCAAGTGCAAGTTCGTCACGCGGGCCGAGCAGGAGGGAGGCGCAGTCTAGCCATGAAGAGACGCGAAGAGGTGGAGCGCCTGTCGGGCATGTCCGACGAGGAGTTGCGCGATGAGGCCCAGCGCCTGAAGGAGTCTTTGTTCCGGCTCAACTTCAAGCTCGCCCTGGGCGAGGTGGACGCCGTGAAGACCGTGCGCCGCGAGAAGAAGACGCTGGCGCGCGTCCAGACGCTAATGCGCCAGCGCGAGCAGCAGGCGGCGAAGTAGTCAGAAACTGAGGTTTTGTGATGTCAGAAGAGACTAAAGAAGAAGTGGCGACCGAGCGCGGCGACGAGGGCGCGGCCGAGGCCACGCAGTCGGGGCAGGCTCTGGCGCAGTCGCAGGGCGCGGGCGTTGACGCTCAGGCGGGCGACGCGACGGGCTCCGAGGCCCCGCGCACCGGGCGCCGCTCGGAGAAGGTCGGCGTCGTCGCGTCGGACAAGATGGAGAAGACGTGCGTTGTGCGCGTTGACCGGCTGATTAAGCACCCGAAATACCGCCGCTACGTCCGCCGCACGTCGAAGTTCATGGCGCACAACGAGAAGGGCGCGACCGTCGGCGACAAGGTTCGCATCGTCGAGACCCGCCCCCTCTCCGCGCACAAGCGCTGGCGCGTCGTCGAGATTATCCAGAAGGCTGAGAAGTAGTCGGAAGGCTACGGCGAACGGAGTGAGTCATGGCTATTCAGATGCAAACGTCGCTGGACGTGGCGGACAACTCGGGCGCGCGCCGCGTCGAGATGATACAGGCCGTCGGCGGCTCGACGAAGGCGACGCGGGCCAGCCTCGGCGACAAGATTAAGGTCACGGTCAAGGAGGCCTCGCCGGACGGGGCCGTCAAGAAGGGGACGGTTCACAACGCCGTCATCGTCCGCACGCGCAAGGAGGTGCGCCGCAAGGACGGCACCTACATACGCTTCGACCAGAACGCCTGCGTGCTCATCAAGCCGGACGACACGCCCATCGGGACGCGCGTCTTCGGCCCCGTGGCTCGCGAGCTTCGCGACCGCAACTTCATGAAGATAGTTTCGCTCGCGCCGGAGGTTATTTAAGAGATGGCACAGAAGGGGACTAAGCGCGCCAAAGTGAAGAAGGGCGACCAGGTCATAGTCATCGCCGGGCGCGACAACGGCAAGCGCGGGCGCGTGCTCGAAGTCAGGCCCGCCGAGGGCAAGGTCAAGGTCGAGGGCGTCGCCATCATCAAGCGGCACCAGAAGGCCAACCAGGCCTCGGGCCGCGCCGGCGGCATCATAGACAAGGAAGCTTTCATAAACATATCCAACGTCCAGCTCATAGACCCGCAGTCGGGCAAGCCCACGCGCGTCCGCTACGAGGTGGCCGAGGACGGCTCAAAGGCGCGCGTCGCCGCGGGCAGCGGCCACACGCTGGACAAGGGTTAATTTAAGACCGCAGGGCGCCGCATCCCCCGGAAACGCGCGGGCGAGACCCGGGGAAGACGGATGAGGTGAGAAGAGAGAAATGGCAGCAAGACTTAAAGAGCGTTACCAGCGGGAAGTGGCGCCGGCACTCGCCAAGGAGTTCGGCATCACGAACCCTATGGCGGTACCGAGGCTCGAAAAGATAGTCATCAACATGGGGCTCGGCGAGGCTATAGCCAACGCCAAGATAGTTGACACGGGGGCGGACGAGCTGCGCGCCGTCACGGGCCAGAAGCCGGTGACTACGCGCGCCAAGAAGTCCATCGCGGCCTTCAAGCTCCGCCAGGGCATGCCCATCGGCACGATGGTCACGCTGCGGGGCGAGAGGATGTACGAGTTCCTGGACCGGCTGGTGTCGGTTGCCCTGCCGCGCGTGCGCGACTTCCGGGGCGTCTCGCCGAAGGCGTTCGACGGCCGCGGCAACTACACGCTCGGCATACGCGACCAGCTCATCTTCCCCGAGATTGATTTCAACAAGGTGGACAAGACGCGCGGGATGAACATCTCGATCGTCACGACCGCCCGCGACGACGAGCAGGCGCGCGCCCTCCTTCGGGCGCTCGGCATGCCGTTCCGCCAGCAGTAAAAACGGAGAGAGAAGGCACGATGGCTAAGAAGTCAATGATCGCGAAAGCGAAGCGCACACCGAAGTTCTCCGCGCGCGCCTACACGCGCTGCCAGCGGTGCGGGCGGCCCCGCGGCTACCTGCGCAAGTTCAAGCTGTGCCGCATATGCTTCCGCGAGCTGGCGCTCCAGGGCCAGATACCCGGAGTCGTCAAGTCGAGCTGGTAAAAGAGCGGTCGGCAATCAGCGGTCAGCCCTCGGCTCTTCGAGCGGGGCCGCGGGTTGAACGGTTCAAGCCACGCCGCTTGTCTTGCTGACTGCCGGTAGCTGATAGCTGAAAGTTTATTGGAGTTTGAGTAATGACTGACCCTATTGCCGACATGCTGACGCGGATGCGCAACGCCATCGCGGCGCGCCACTCGCGCGTGGACATCCCGGCCTCGAAGCTGAAACTCGAGATAGCCCGCATCCTCAAGGAGGAGGGCTACATCAACAACTTCGTCACGAAGGGCGAGGGCGTCAAGCGCGTCATACGCATCTTCCTTCGCTACGACGCCCGCGGCACCTCCTCGATCACGCACCTCTCGCGCGTCTCCACGCCGGGCCGGCGCGTGTACATGGGCGCGACCGAGATACCGAAGGTGCTGGGCGGCTACGGCATCAACATCGTCTCGACCTCGCGCGGCCTGATGTCGGGCAAGCGCGCGCGCCGCGAGAACGTCGGCGGCGAAGTCTTGGCGGAGATTTACTAGAGACTAGAGGCCAGAGACCAAGGGCTGGTTAGTCACAGATTCTTACTAGCCCCCAGCCTCCAGCCCTAGCATCTTTTTAACCGAAGGTTAAAGCCATGTCTCGCATTGGAAAGAAAGTCATAACCGTCCCGAAGGGCGTCACCGTGACCGTCGGTGAGCGGGAGCTGGAGGTGAAGGGGCCGAAGGGGACTCTTCGGACTCCGGTGCCGGAGGGCGTCACCTTCAAGCTCGAAGGCGACCAGCTACAGGCCGAGCGCGCCTCGGACGAGTACCGCGCGCAGCACGGCCTCGCGCGCGCACTCGCCAACAACGCCGTCGTCGGCGTGACCGAGGGCTTCACGAAGCAGATGGACCTGGTCGGCGTCGGCTACAAGGCCGACATACAGGGCCGCAAGATAGTCTTCTCCCTGGGCTACTCGCACCCCGTGGAGTTCCCCCTGCCCGAGGGCGTCGAGGCGAAGGGCGAGCGCGTCGCCGCCAAAAGCTCCATACAGCAATACCAGTTGACGCTCACGCTCACGGGGATTGACAAGCAGAAGCTCGGGCAGGTCGCCGCCGAGATGCACAACCTTCGCAAGCCCGACCCCTACAAGGGCAAGGGCGTGCGCTACGCCGACGTGCAGCTCAAGCTCAAGCCCGGCAAGACCGGCAAGTAACAAACCATCGGGTTTAGGCCCGCGGTTCCCCGCTGGGGGAATCACCCCTTGTGAGCAGCTCACATCGGCATGCGCGGGGCCTAAAGGAGTGAACTTAGAAATGGCTAGAAAAGACAGGGCGACGGTTCGCAAGGCGGTGCGCACGCGCATACGCCGCAAGGTTCGCGGCACGGGCGAGCGTCCGCGCCTCGCGATATTCCGCAGCCTGAACCACATCTACGCGCAGTTGATTGACGACGAGAACGGGGCGACCCTGGCCTCGGCCTCGACCACGGAGAAGGACTTGCGCGGCTCGACGGGCGGGAACGTCGAGGCGGCCACTCGCGTCGGCCGCGCCATAGCCGAGCGCGCGCTCGCGAAAGGCGTCGAGCAGGTGGTCTTCGACCGCGGCGGCTTCCGCTACCACGGGCGCGTCAAGGCTTTAGTCGAGGCGGCGCGCGCGGCGGGCCTCAACAAGAACGAGTCGGCGGGCGAAGAGGGCGGGGGCGGCGGCGGGGCCGCGGAGGAAGTCGCCGCCTAGCGGCGGAGGTTTTTGAAAGGTAAGCGATGCGACAACCCACACACAGAATCCCTTCACAGGGCCTCGACCTGACCGATCAGGTCATCTCGATTAACCGCGTGACGAAGGTCGTCAAGGGTGGCAAGAACCTCTCGTTCGCCGCGCTCGTCGTCGTAGGCGACGGCGCCGGCCACGTGGGCTTCGGCACGGGCAAGGCGCGCGAAGTCCCCGTCGCCATCAAGAAGGCAATCGAGGCGGCGAAGAAAAGCCTCATACGCATCCCGCTCATCAACAACACGCTGCCGCACCCCATCGTCGGCACGTGGGGCGCGGGGCGCGTGCTGATGAAGCCGGCCTCGGAAGGCACGGGCGTCATCGCCGGCGGGGCGGTGCGCGCCGTCATGCAGGCGGCGGGCGTCCACGACGTTCGCACCAAAGTGCTCGGCTCCGCCAACCCGCACAACGTCGTGCGCGCCACCTTCGACGGCCTGCTCAACATGAAAGACCCGATGGAAGTGGCCCGCCTGCGCGGCAAGCAGGTCGAGGAGCTTTAGTTTCAAGTCAGAGGTTTTGTGATGGCTGAAGAGAAGAGACAGGGCAAAGGCGGCGGCGGCAAGGTTCGCGTGCAGTACTACCGCAGCGCCATAGGTTTTTCCAAGGAGCAGAAGGAGGTCGTGCGCAGCCTCGGCTTCACGAAGCTCAACCAGGTGCTCGAGCGCCCGGACACGCCCGCCACGCGCGGCGCCGTCCAGAAGGTGCCGCACCTGATACGGATTATTGAATAGGGGTTTAGAGAGATGGCTATCGGTCTGAACAACCTGCGCCCGGCGAAGGGCTCGACGCACAAGAAGAAGCGCGTGGGCCGCGGCCCCGGCTCGGGCCTGGGCAAGACGGCCGGGCGCGGCAACAAGGGCCAGAAGTCCCGCTCCGGCTACACGAGCAAGGTCGGCTTCGAGGGCGGCCAGATGCCCCTCCAGCGCCGCCTGCCGAAGCGCGGCTTCACCAACATATTCAAGAAGCAGTGGACCGAGGTGACGCTCGCCGCGCTCGAAGACAACTTCGACGCGGGCGACTCCATCACGCCCGACGTGATGCACGAGCGCGGCGTCATCGCCAAGGGCCGCCGCGACGTGGTCGTGCTCGGCACGGGTGAGCTTACCAAAGCGCTCACGGTCTCGGCGCACCGCTTCACGAAGGGCGCGCTGCGCAAGATCGAGGCCGCGGGCGGCACCGCGAACATCATCACGCCGTTCCACAAGCCGGACGCGCTCGTCCCCGTCTCGGAGTGAGCGCCGCGCGCGCCGCTTTGACAAAACAGAAGCGAGCAGGAACGCTGAAGACGCCGGGGGAGTGGCAGGGCTCTCTTCAGCGTCTTCAGCGCTATTTATAGCCGACTGCCGAAAGCAGGAAAGTCATGGATAAGTTCTTCGCCGCCGTCCGCAACATGTTCAGCGTCCCCGACCTGCGTAAGCGCATACTGTTTACGCTGGGGCTGCTGGCCGTCTATCGCTTCGGCGCGCACATCACGGCGCCCGGCGTCAACCGCGAACAGCTCAAGCGCGTCTGGGACGAGGTCGGCAGCACGCTGCTCGGAGTGCTCGACCTCTTCTCGGGCGGCAACTTCCAGACCATCTCCGTCTTCGCGCTCGGGGTGACGCCCTACATCACGGCCTCCATCATCGTGCAGTTGATGACGACCGTCTTCCCCCAGCTCAAGCGCATACAGGAGGAGGGCGAGGCCGGCCGGCAGAAGCTCAACCAGTACACCCGCTACCTGACCGTGGTGCTCTGCCTGTTCCAGACCTTCATCGTCGCCCGCTGGCTCCAGGCCAACGACGTGATAGAGGCATCGTGGGGCGCCGTCGCGATGATAACCGTCACGCTGACGACCGGCACCAT
>DASPKR010000259.1:0-10128 GCA_035627975.1 Pyrinomonadaceae bacterium
GCGGCCCGCGCCGGCCCGGCCCGCTCAGTTTTTACCGCAAACGGGCGGCCCGTAAGCCTTTCGGAAGATGATGTTGACACCCGCGTTACCGCGTGCTAGCGTACAAAATTGCCCGTCCTCGGAGACAGGGGCGAGAGCCAGTGACTGGAATTCTCCGCCGGGCGAGAGCACCCTGTCGCTGCCCCACGCCTCGCGTCGCTTCAGGCGCACACCCCCCGGGGCCGTAAATTCATAAATGGGATTCGACAAGGCAAAAGCCATCCGCGCGGCCGAGAAGTACCTCGCGCAGGGCAAGATTCCGGCGGCCATACAGGAGTATCGCCGCATCGCCGAGCATGACGCGGACGACTACACCGCGCTCAACGCGCTCGGCGACCTCTACGCGCGCATAGACCGCAAGCCCGAGGCCGTGACCTGCTACCGCCGCGTCGCCGAGCATTATCGCGAACAAGGCTTCGCGCTCAAAGCCGTCGCCGTCTATAAGAAGGTCACGCGCTTCGACCCGGGCGACCGCCGCACGGCGCTGGCGCTCGCCGCCCTATACGAGCAGCAGGGGCTGATGGTGGACGCGCGCGCGCAGTACCTCGCCGCCGCCGACGCCTCCCTTCAGGCCGGCGAGGCGCGCGAGGCGCTCGACATCCTGCGCCGCATAGCCGACCTCGACCCCTCCAACACGCAGATACGCCTGCGGCTCGCCGAGGGCTACGAGCGCGAGGGGCTCAGCGACCAGGCGGCCGAAGCCTACACGCAGGCCGGCGAGCGCCTGGCCGCGCGCGGCGAGCAGGAGCAGGCGCTCGAAGCCTTCAACAAAGCGTTGCGCCTGCGCCCCGTCATGCACGCGGCGCTTCAGGGCATGCTCTCGGCGCGCGCCGCGCTCGGCACGGCCGACGAGGCGGCCGAACTGATCGAGGGCGCGCTGCGCTCGAAGCCCACCGACACGGAGCTTCGGGCGATGCTCGCCCGCGCCTACGTCGAGGCCGAGTCCGCCTCCGAGGCCGAGCGCGCGACCGACACGCTCGTCAAGCAGGACGCTTCGAGCTTCACAGTCTTCTTCGACGTGATTCGCCTCTATCTGCAACAGGGGGCCGTGGACGACGCCGCCCGCCTGCTCGGCCGGGTCGCCGAGCCGGCGCTGACGGGCAGGCTGGACGATACCCTGATCGAGCTCCTACAGGAGGCGCTCGCGCGCGACCCCGAGCAGATGGAAGCGCTGCGGCTGCTCGTGCGCGTTTACACGTGGCAGCGCGATGAGGAGAAGCTGCGCACGGCGCTCGAGCGCCTCGCCGACGCTGCCGAGACCTCCGGCGACGTTGAGGAGGAGCGCAAGGCGCTCACGCAACTGCGCCGCCTCGCGCCGGCCGAGGAGCGCTACGCCGAGAGGCTCGAAGCTTTGGGCGGCCCCTTCGAGGGAGCGCATGGGGAGGGCTCGGAGGCCCGGCGAGATGTGCCCTCATTCGAGAGCTTCATGCTCAACGACGACGCCTTCGCCGTGCCGCCCGCGGCAGACGCGGCCCCCGCGCAGCCCGGAGGCGAGTTCGAGTGGAACTCCGTAGCTCAGCCCGGGCCTGCGGCGGCCGACGCGAGCGCTTCGTTCGCCGACCTGAACGACCTGACCGACGCCGCGCCTGCCGCGGGAGAAGACGCCGCCTTCGCCGGGCAGGGCCCGCCGGCCTTCCACGAGATAGACTTCGGCGCGGGCCATGCGGCCGAGGCTCAGCAGGCCGCGTCGCCGAACCCCGAGCGCATGCTCAGGCAGGAGCTCGAGAGCGTTGACTTCTACATAGAGCAGGGCTACTCGGACATCGCGCGCGAGACGCTCGACATCCTCGAGCGGCAGTTCGGCCCGCACGCCGAGATAGAGAGCCGCCGCGCCCGCGTCCCCGAAGACCTGCTCGCCGCCGCGCGCGAGCCTTCGCCCGCCGCGGCCCCGCCAGCCTTCGCAGAGACCTTCGAGCCGACGCTCGTCGCGGCGGCCGCCGCCGACTCCTACGCGCCCGCCCCCGCCGCTCAGTCAAACGGGAGCGCGCCGCCCGCGGCCCCCGCGGAAGTCGCGCCCTCGGCAGTCGTCGAGCAGGCCCGCGGCGGCGGCATTGACCCCGGCCTCGCCGCGGTCTTCGACGAGTTCCGCGAGTCGGTCGAGGACGAAGGCGAGGCGGCGGACGGCGACTACGAGACTCATTACAACCTCGGGCTCGCGTATCGCGAGATGGGGCTGCTCGATCAGGCGGTCGAGGAGTTCCAGTCGGCGGTGAACATTGCCGCGCCCGACGACGGCACGCCACGCCACTTCCAGTGCTGCAACCTCCTGGGCCACTGCTTCATGCAGAAGGGCATGCCTCGCATGGCGGTCGTATGGTTCAAGAAGGGCTTGGCGGCCCCCGGCCGCACGGACGACGAGTACAAGGCGCTGCGCTACGAGCTGGGGGCCGCTTACGAGGAGTTGGGCGACCCGGCCCGCGCCATCGAAGCCTTCTCAGAGGTTTACGCCTTCGACGTGTCGTACCGCGGCGTCGCCGAGCGCCTGCAAGGATTACAGAAGAGGCTAGAGGTTAGAGGCTAGAGGCTAATTAGAAGAATATTTTTTTGCTAGCCTCTGCTCAGTCATGGCTTCAAGGCTGACCGTCATCTTCTACATCGTGCTGTGCCTGGAGGCCGGCTTCTTCCTGACCGTGCTGCCCTGGGTGCAGTGGTTCGGGATGGGCGACTGGGGCGACAACTTCTTCCTCGTCTATGCCGCGCAGAAGACGGGGTTCGTGGGGTTGCAGCGCGCAGTCGGCTCCGGCTGGGTGCGCGGGGCCGTGACCGGGATAGGCCTGCTGAACTTCGCGATGGCCTTCTGGGAGATATACCACTTCCGCGAGTCCGTGCGGCGCCTGGAAGGCGTTGACGCCCGCGCCGCCGCCCCGCGCGAGCCCGCCGCCGATGCCGCACAAGCTCAAGCCCCCTCTGACCTACCTGATAACGCCCGGCAAGACTAGCGCCGGCGCGACGCCCGGGCGCGAGGAGTTCCGGCGCGTGCTCGCGCTCGTAGAGGACGCCATAGGCGCAGGCGTCTCCCTGGTGCAACTCAGAGAGAAGCGACTCCCGGCGCGCGCGCTCTATGAGCTGGCCTCGGCCGCTGCCGCTTTAGCCCGCGGCAGCGGCACTCTCATACTCGTCAACGACCGCGCCGACGTTGCGCGGGCCGCCGGCTGCGACGGCGTGCACTTGACGGCCACCTCGCTCGACGCGCGAGACGTGCGCCGCGCCTTCGGCGGTGATTTCATCATCGGCGTCTCGACGCACTCTCAGGACGAAGCGCGCCGCGCGCGCGCCTCGGGCGCGGATTTTGCCGTGCTCGGCCCAGTCTTCGAGACGCCCTCGAAACTCCCCTACGGCCCGCCGCTCGGCCTCGAAGCTTTCGCCGAATCGGCCCGCGCGCTCGCGCCCTTCCCGCTGGTCGCGCTCGGCGGCGTCGCGCGCGAGAACCTTTCGGAACTCTTCGGGGCGGGCGCGGCGGGAGTCGCCGCCATACGCATGTTCGCGGAGGCGGGCGACCTCGCCGGGCTCGTCCGCGAAGTGCGCCGCGCCGGTTGCCACGAGGCGCGCGATGAAGGATATTGAAGGCGTGACGGAAGAGTATCAGGAGAGGGCGGCCCCGCCCGTCGCGCTCACAATCGCCGGGCTCGACCCTTCGGGCGGCGCGGGCGTCATCGCCGACGTGAAGACCTTCACGGCCTTCGGCTGCTTCGCGGCCGCCGCCGTCACGTCGCTCACCTACCAGAACACGACCGGGGTCTTCGGCGCAGCTCACGCCTCGGCCGAGTCTGTGCACCGCCAAGTCTTGCCCGTCGTGGAGGACTTCCGCGTGGCCGGCGCCAAGACGGGGATGCTCCCGACGCGCGAAATCATCTCTGAGGTGGCGCGACTCTTCCGCGAAGAGGCGCTGCCCGCGCCCGTGGTTGACCCGGTCGTGCGCTCGACCTCCGGCTTTGATTTGATTGACGACGAGGCGCTCGCCGCGCTCAAGAGGGAACTGATGCCGCTCGCGCGAATACTTACGCCCAACATTCCCGAGGCGGAGCGCATCACAGGTCTCAGCATCTCGGGCGAGGAGGGGATGCTCGCCGCGGCCCGCCGCATGCGCGAGATGGGCGCGCGCGCCGTGCTCGTGAAGGGAGGCCACCTGACGACGCAGGCCCTCGACATCCTCGTTGACGACGGCGGCGCCGTTAAGAGGTTCTCCGCCGAGCGCGTCGAGACCACCTCGACGCACGGGACGGGCTGCACGCTCGCCGCCGGAATCGCCGCGTGCCTCGCGCGCGGCATGACGCTCGAAGAGTCAATCGGCGCGGCCAAGCGCTACGTGACCGACGCCATCATCGCAGCGCCCCGGCTCGGCCGCGGCCACGGCCCCGTGAACCACGGCCTGCCGGCGCGCGTCTGAAGCCTTGCGCGCGTGCGCGCAGAAACGCTCTCCCGGACTGTGAGACTTATGAAAGACCATAACAGGATAGGAGCGCGCCCGCTCGCGGCGCTCGCGGCGTGCCTCTTGCTCGCGGCGACGGCCCGCGTCGGGGCGCAGGGCGACTTGACCGGCGGGGTTGGGCAGTTCGCTATCCAGCCGAAGAAGGAGAAGGCAATCGCGCAGGCCCGGCCGAGGGCCCAGAGGGCCGGCGCGGTTCCCTCGGGCGGCGGCGCCAGGCCTTCGGGCGGGGCGAAGCCGGGCGGCGCGGGCAGGCCCGCCGCGAAGCCGACTCCCGCGGCCGCGCTCACGCCCGACGACAAACTCTTCGCCGCAATCGCCGACGGCAACTCCGCGGCCGCCGAAGACCTGCTCACGCGCGGCGCGAACTTGAACGCGAAGAGCCGCGAGGACGGCTGCACGGCTCTCGTCTATGCGGCCGCCGGCAAGGACAGGCGGTTGCCGCACACGCTCCTCGCTAAGGGCGCGGACGCTAAGGGGGCGTGCGCTGACGGCGTGACGGCCTTGATGGTCGCGGCCGAGGCGGGAGACGCCGAGCTGGCGCGCGCCCTCGTCGAGCGCGGCGCCGACGTGAGCTCGAAGTCCGCCGACGCCCGCACGGCCCTCATCTTCGCCGCCTCGAACGGCCACGCGGAGGTCGCGCGCTTCCTGCTCTCGAAGGGCGCCGAGGTTGACGCGCGCTACAGGGACGGGCGCACGGCCCTGACGTTCGCCGCGGCCAACGGCCACACGGCCGTCGCTTCGGAGCTGATAGCGAAGGGCGCCGACGTGAACGCGCGGCCCGACGACGGCTGGGCGCCGCTGCTCTGGGCCTCGTGGTTCGGCCACGCGGAGGTCGTGAAGCTTTTGCTCGATAAGGGCGCCGACGTTTCGGCGCGTGACCGCGAGAACGACACGGCGCTGATGAAGGCCGCGACGCAGGAGCACCCGGCCATCGTCGAGATGCTGCTCGCGCGCGGGGCCGACGCGCGCGCCCGCGGCAACGGCGGCGGCACCGCGCTTCTGTTCGCCTCGGCGCGCGGGCGCTTCGAGATAGTAGAGGCGCTCCTTGCGAAGGGCGCCGACGTGAACGCCCGCAACGACGCCGGTCTCACGCCCGTCATCCTTGCAGCCGCCTACGGCCGCATCCCGACGCTCGAAGTTTTAATCGAGCGCGGCGCCGACGTGAACGCCCGCACGCCCAAAGGCTTCACGGCGCTCATCGCCGCGGCCAACAAGGGGCTCGCGGGCACAGTCTCGCTCCTGCTTGAGCACGGCGCCGACGTGAACGCCAAGTACGAGGACGGCCGCACCGCCCTCACCTTCGCGCAGCAGAACGGCCAGACGAAAGTCGTCGAGATCCTCAAGGCCGCCGGCGCCCGGTGAGTTGAGAGCAGTTATGAGTTAAGACAGCCTACTCGTCGTCACTCGTCACTGCGCCTCTTCTATCGTCACCTTCTCCATCCTCACGTCCTTGACGGGCCGGTCGCCGGGGCCCGTCTGCGTCGTGGCGATTTTGTCCACGACGTCCTGCCCCTCGATGACGCGGCCGAACTTGGTGTAGGAGGGCGGGAGCCTGTAGTCGGCGTGCATGATGAAGAACTGCGAGCCGTTCGTGTTCGGCCCCGCGTTCGCCATCGCCACCGTCCCCTTCTCGTAGGCGCCGCTGTAGAGCGCCGACGAGCGGTTAATCTCGTCGTCGAAGCGCCCGCCCCAGGCCGACGCCCCTCCGCGGCCCGTCCCCGTCGGGTCGCCGCCCTGTATCATGAAGCCCTCGATGACGCGGTGGAATATCACGCCGTCGTAGAAGCCGCGCTCGGCCAGCAGGCGGAAGTTCTCCGCCGTCTTCGGCGCCTCGTCCTCCAGCAGCTCGAAGCGTATCGTCCCCATGTTGGTCTCTATTCTCGCCACGCGGTTAGCCATTAAACTTGCCTCCCCGATAAAGGTTGAAGAACGAACTTTTCTATTGCCTGGGCCACGCCGTCCTCGTCGTTGGCGGCGGTCAGGTGGAAGCCCGCGCGCTCGCGCAGAGGCGGCTCGGCGTTGCCCATGAGAACGCCCGTGCCTGCGTACTCGAGCATCTCGACGTCGTTGAAGTTGTCGCCTACGGCCATCACCTCCTCGCGCCCGAGGCCCATCTCGGCGGCGACGGCCGCGAGCCCCGCGCCCTTCGACGCGTTGGGGTGCAGCACGTCCAATAGCGCGAAGTCCGCGCGCGGGTAGAGCGTGAGCAGGAGCTTGACGGCGCCGCCCAGCTCACGCCCCATCTCGTCGGCCAGCCGCCGCATGGCGGCGCAGCCGCCTGAGAAGGTCACGTGCACCGGGTCGTGGTCGAGGTAACCTTCGAGCGAGGGGACTCGGCGGACGGCGGTCGCGGCCTCGTCGCCAACGACGCGGCGCGACCACGCGATGTACTTGGCGAGCGCGGTGTTGCCCTCGCTTATTTGGTCGTAGAGCAGGAGCCCCGCGCCCTCGTGGTCGTCGCTCACGAGAGCGTCGGCGCCGTGCGCGCGCCCGAGGGCGACGACGGCGCGGGCCGACTCGGCCGGCATGAGCGAGACGGCGACCGTCTCGAGCGTGCGCGCGTGCTTGGTGAGCGCGCCGTTGTGGGCTATGACGGGAACGTCAAGGCCCAGCTCCAAAGCGAGCGGGCGCGCGTCTCGGAAGCGGCGGCCCGTCACGAGCGCGACCTCCGCCCCGGCCCCCCTCGCCGCGGCGACGGCCGCGCGGTTGCGCTCTGACAGCTCGCCGCGCGAGTTCAGGAGCGTGCCGTCGAGGTCGAGCGCGATCAGTCGAATCCCCATCTGAGCAAAAAAAGGCGCGCCCGCGCTTTTCAGGCAAGCGCTCGAATCACACCGAAATAAAAGCTTCCGCCCGACTCTAACACCCTGCGCGAAAGGGGCGCAACAGGGCTGTCCGCGGCAAGCTCGCGCCCCACGCCGTGCAGGCCGAGACGATGGTCGGTGTCGGCCACCGGCTCCTGCGAGACTCCGAGGGGCCGCCTGACCCCCGGCAGCAGCCGGCCTGACCCGCCCTTCCTCATTGTTAACACCGATTTAGTGCGGAGTTCAGACGGATGTAACACCGTCCGAGTAACCTGTCATCGTCAAAAACTATAAGAAGAAGAGGAGAGCAAACCCCCTTGATCCCTACGGCGAAAACCCTGCGCGCGGCCCTAGCGCTCCTGCTCGTCTCCTCCGCGGCCCTCGCCGCCGCCTGTAGCGGCGAGCGCGGAGGCGTCGGGCCGGGGGGCGGAGCCGTCCGGCTCCAGGGCGCGGGAGCGACCTTCCCCAACCCGCTCTACCAGAAGTGGCTGAGCGAGTACGGCAAGGCGAACCCGGGCGTCCGCATAGACTACCAGTCCATCGGCTCGGGCGGCGGCATTAAGCAGATCAAGGAGCAGACGATTGACTTCGGCGCCACCGACGCGCCGATGACAACCGAGGACATGCGGAGCGCCCCCGGCGAGCTGCTCCACATCCCGACTGTGCTCGGCGCCGTCGTCATCACGTACAACCTCCAAGGGGTGGCCCAGCCTCTCCGCTTCTCGCCCGACGTTATCGCCGACATCTTCCTTGGCAAGCTCAAGCGCTGGGACGACCCGCGCATCAAGGCGGATAACCCCGGGGCGAGCCTCCCGGCCGCCGACATCACGGTCGTCCACCGCTCGGACGGCAGCGGCACGAGCGCGGTCTTCACCGACTACCTCTCGAAGGTAAGCCCCGAGTGGAAGGAGAAAGTCGGCTCGGGCACGTCTCCGAAATGGCCGGTGGGCCTGGGCGGCAAGGGCAACGAGGGCGTGACGGGGCAGGTCAAGAACACCCCGAACACCGTCGGTTACGTCGAGCTGGCCTACGCCGTGCAGAACAAGCTGCCCGTGGCATTGATAAAGAACGCCTCGGGCGCCTTCGTCGAGCCCTCGCTCGACGCCGTGACGGCCGCGGCCGCCGAGAGCCTGCCCGTCACTCCCCCCGACCTGCGCGTCTCGATCACCAACGCGGGCGGCGCGAACGCTTACCCCATCGCGAGCTACACCTACATCCTCGCCTACAAGGATCAGAAGGACCCGGTCAAGGGCAAGGCGCTCGTGGACTTCCTCTGGTGGGGCATACACGAGGGCGGGGGCTTCGCTAGGGACTTGCAGTACGCGCCGCTGCCCGCCGACATCGTCAAGCGCGCGGAGGCTCAGATCAACTCGATCACCTCCGGCGGTAAGCCGCTCCGCGGTCGGTGATGTGTGACTAGCGCAGAGTGAGCGACGCGGTACGACCTCGACTCCGCCCTCGGGCTTTCGCACTATGAAGAACCCCGCGCCACTGCCAGCAGCGAGCCCGACCGCCGGTCACGGCGCACGTTCCCGCGCGTGGGACTGGCGCCGCGCCCTCTCGCCGACCGGCAACCTGGGCGACGCGATTTTCCGCGGGCTCCTCTCCTGCTGCGCCCTGCTGATCGTCGCGGTCGTCGTCGCGATGTTCGTCGAGATCGGCTCGAACGCGCGGCTCTCGATAGACGAGTTCGGCCTCTCCTTCCTGACGGGGCGCGACTGGGACCCCATCCGGGGCGAGTTCGGGGCGCTCCCGTTCGTTTACGGCACGGTCGTCTCGTCGCTGCTCGGCCTCCTGATCGCCGTCCCCTTCTCGCTCGGCGTGGCCGTCTTCCTCGTGGAGCAGGCGCCGCGGCGGCTGGCGCGGCCCATAGCCTTCATGGTCGAACTGCTGGCGGCAATACCGTCGGTGGTTTACGGGCTGTGGGGCATCTTCGTGCTCGCCCCGTTCATGCGCGAGCACGTCGGCCCTCCTTTGCAGAAGTGGCTCGGCTGGCTCCCGCTCTTCCAGGGCACGGTCACTGGGGTTGGGCTCCTGACGGGCGGGGTGATACTCGCCATCATGGTGACGCCCATCATCACGGCGGTCGTGCGAGACGTGCTGGCGGCCGTGCCGGTCTCGCAGAGGGAGGCGGCGCTGGCCCTCGGCGCGACGAAGTGGGAGACGACCCGCGTCGTGCTCGCCAACGGCGGCCCCGGCATCGCCGGCGCCGTCATCCTCGGGCTCGGGCGCGCGGTCGGCGAGACGATGGCGGTGACGATGGTCATAGGCAACCGCCCGGAAATTTCGGCCTCGCTCTTCGAGCCGAGCTACACCATCGCCTCGGTCATCGCAAACGAGTTCACCGAGGCCACCGGCGACCTCTACCTGAGCGCGCTCGTCGAACTGGGGCTCGTGCTCTTCCTCGTCACTTTCGTCATCAACGGGGCGGCCCGGCTCCTCGTCTGGAGCGTCACACGGGGGACGAGCGGCGTGGGGCGGGCCTGAAGGAGTGTGGGAAGGTATGAGCCGGGCGGGCGCGATGAAAAGGGGGCCGGTTGTGGGGCGGCGCGTCGTCAGTTCCGTGATGACGACGCTGACCGCGGCTTGTGCCTTCGCAGTCGTCGGCGTCCTGGCACTGATTCTCGGCTACATCATCTGGCAGGGCGTCTCGTCGCTGAGCCTCCAATTCCTGATAGACACGCCGAAGCCGGTGGGCGAGGGCGGGGGCATCGGCAACGCCATCCTCGGCACGTTGATACTGCTCCTGCTAGCCTCGGCCATCGGCCTGCCCGTAGGGGTCGCCGCCGGCACCTACCTTGCCGAGTTCGGGAGGGGCTGGTTCGCGGGCCTCGTGCGCTTCATCGCCGACACGCTAAC
>DASPKR010000260.1:0-5241 GCA_035627975.1 Pyrinomonadaceae bacterium
CAAGGCGAAGGAGATGCCGACGCCGGAGGAGATGAACGCGGCGGTGGCGCGCGACATCAAGCGGCTTGAAGGCTTGCAGAACGGGGACGGCGGCTTCCCCTTCTGGCGGCGCGGCGACGAGTCCTGGCCCTACGTGAGCATTCACGTCGCAAACGCCCTCGTCCGCGCGAAGGAGAAGGGCTACGACGTGCCGCAGGGGATGCTCGACCGCTCGAAGAACTACCTGCGCGGCATAGAGAGTCACATACCCAAATACTACGGCCGCGCCGCGCGGAATTCCCTCATCGCCTACGCGCTGAACGTCCGCGCGCGCATGGGGGAGCGCGACGCCGCGCGCACCCGCCAGCTCATCGCGGCCGAGGGGCTCGACAAGCTGCCGCTCGAAGCCGTCGGCTGGATTCTGCCGGTGCTTTCGGGGGACGCCGCCTCGGCCGCGCAGGTCGAGGCCGTCCGCCGACACCTCAACAACCGCGCGGAGGAGACGGCCGCCACGGCGCACTTCACCAGCGGCTACGGCGACGACGACTACCTGCTGCTCTATTCGAGCCGCCGGGCCGACGGCGTCATACTCGAAGCGCTCATCGCAGACCAGCCGCAGAACGACCTCGTCCCGAAGGTCGCGCGCGGGCTGTTAGCGCACAGGACGAAGGGGCGCTGGGAGAACACGCAGGAGAACGCCTTCGTGCTGCTCGCGCTCGACCGCTACTTCAACACCTACGAGAAGACCACGCCCGACTTCGTCGCGCGCGCCTGGCTGGGCGACGCTTACGCAGGCAGTCAGGAGTTCCGCGGGCGCTCGACCGACCGCCAGCAGGTAAACGTCCCCATGCGGCAACTCGCCGCGCGCGGTCCCGCCCAGCAGGGCCTCGTCATCAGCAAGGAGGGCGCGGGGCGGCTCTACTACCGCATCGGTATGACCTACGCGCCCGCGTCTTTGAAGCTCGCGCCGGCCGACTACGGCTTTACGGTCGAGCGCGCCTACGAGGCCGTTGACGATGCGGCCGACGTGCGCCGCGACGCCGACGGCACCTGGCGCTTCAAGGCCGGAGCGCGCGTGCGCGTGAGACTGTCGCTCTACGCGCCAGCGCGCCGCTACCACGTCGCGCTGGTTGACCCGCTGCCCGCGGGGCTCGAAGCGCTAAACCCCTCGCTCGCCGTCACGGAGCGAATACCCGAAGACCAGAAGGCCGAGGTGCAGCGCGCCGGCTGGTGGTGGATGCGCCCCTGGTACGACCACCAGAACCTCCGCGACGAGCGCGCCGAAGCTTTCACGTCCCTGCTGTGGGAGGGCGTGCACGTCTACTCCTACGTGACGCGCGCGACGACGCCCGGCTCCTTCGTCGTCCCGCCGCCGAAGGCCGAGGAGATGTACCACCCCGAGACCTTCGGCCGCGGCGCGACCGACCGCGTCGTGGTCGAGTAAGTCAGACGGTCGCGGCGATGATGAGGAGGGCGACCGCCGCGCCGACTACGTAGCTTGCGGGGTCTTTGACGGTGAAGACTACGGGGTCGTCGTGGAGGCGGCCCCGGTCTGCGAGCAGCCACACGCGCGTGACCCAGTAGAGCAGGCAGGGGCCTACGAGCCAGAGCGCGCCGGGCCTGCGGTAGAGCACAGTGACCTCTCGGCTGTTGTTGATGTAGAGTGCGAGGACGAGGACGGAGAGGTAGCCGCTCGCCGTGCCGAAGCTCTTGAGGAGCGCCATGTCGTCGCGCGCGTAGCCGCGGCGCGAGCCCTCGCCGCCGTGCTCGCGCAGCTCCGTGTAGCGCTTAACGAAGGCGAGGCTCAGAAACAGGAACATCGAGAAGGCCAGGAGCCACGGCGAGACTTCTATCCCGGTGGCGAGCCCGCCCGAGACCACCCGCAGCGTGTAGAGCCCTGCGAGCACCATCACGTCAACGATGGCGACGCGCTTGAGTGAGAGCGAGTAGGCGGTCGTCAGCGCCAGGTAGAGCGCGAGCGAGAGCGCGAAGAGCGCCGGGAGCAGCAGGAGCGCGACCGCCAGCCCCGGCACGAGCAGCGCGGGGATTAAAACTAGCGCCGCCCGCGCGCTCAAACGGCCCGACGCCAGCGGCCTCCGCTTCTTGTACGGGTGAGAGCGGTCGGCCTCTGCGTCGAGCAGGTCGTTCGTCACATAGACGGCCGACGCGCACAGGCACCAAGCGGCGAAGGCGTACCCTGCGTGCGCGAGCGCCGCCGCGTCGAAGACCCTGTGCGCCATGATCAGGGGGACGAAGACCAGCAGGTTCTTTATCCACTGGTGAGCGCGCAGCGCAGCGAGCGCCGCCCCCAAGCCCCCGACTCTGTCCCCTTCACTTCTCAACTCTTAAATCCGCCTTCAGCGTCTTCGAGCCCTTGAGCGCGAACCAGCTCACGCCCTCCTGGAGCAAGTCAATCTCCAGCGTGTAGTCGCCGGGCGCGGGCGGCGCGTTTATCGTCATCAAAAGCTCAGCCTCCTCGCCGGGCGCGAGGTCGTAGGGTATCGCGCCGCGGCCGTCGTCGTGAATAAGCTCGCGGCCCGAGCGGTCGAGCCAGTGGTTGCCGAGCAGTATTCGGAAGTTCCCGCCGGCTCCCCCGAGCGCCGGCCACCGCGACGCGCTCGCGTTCCTGAGCACGACGCGGACTGAAGTCAATTCGCCGGCCTTGAGGACTCGCGGCGGGGACGCGGCCCACGTGAGCGCGGCGTTGAAGCCGTTGGGCGGGAGCGGCGCCTCGGCGCGTGTGATGTCGAACGTGCGCGCGCCTCCCGCGCCGGGCGGAAGGACTTCGATGAAGTAGGAAGTCGGGAAGCGCGCGCGGTGCGAGTAGTAGGGCAGGGAGAGCGTCTGTATGCGGCCGACGCCGAAGCCTGCGCGGCGTATGTTGTCGGTCGCGAACTTGAACTCCTCCGTCATGCAGAGGGTGAAAACGGGCGCGCCGCGCGACGCCTCGATGGCGCGCCGGAAGCGGCGGCGCGACACTTCGGTCTCGAAGAACTCCGTCATGTAGAGGCACCACTCGGGCGCCTCGGGCTTGAGCATGACCTGGAAGCCGCTGGTCACGGGGCTCGACTCGGCCCACGCGCCGACGCCGTCGAACAGGGCGCGCTCCTCGTCGGAGAGGAAGGCGCGCGGGTCGCGGTCTCTGAAGAGGTGTCGAAGCTCCGGCAGGTGCGCGCCGGGGTTGCGGAAGAAGGTGGGCCGCCCGCCCCACTCGAAGTCGAACGCATAGACGCACGACGAGGCCGTCTGCGCCACGAGCGCGGCCACAATCACGCACGCGCCCGCACGCGCCGGCAGCCGCGCCGCGCCGGTCTTGAAGAGGTGGGCGGCGAAGTAGAGCGCGATAAGCCCGCCGACTAATTCGACGAACATCGCGTAGCGGAGCATGCCCGACGCGGCGCTCCAGAGCACGGCGCAAACGAGCGTGACGAATGAGAGGGCGCGCACACGCGCGTCGGCGCCGCGCCAGGCGATGCCCGCTATCGAGGCGAGGAAGCCGACGGAGACTCGGCCCCAGTGCGGCCCGAGGTCGCCGGCCGTGTGCTCGACGCGGAAGGGGTGCAAGAGCGGCCACAGCAGAACCTCCCACGCGCGCATGCTCTTGAAGCGCGGGTCGTCAACAATCGGCCCCCAGCGCTCGGTGCGGGGGTCGAGCACGGGCCAGTAGGGCGACTTGAAGAGCCAGTTGTAGAGCGGGAAGACGGGGTTGCCGGTCTGATGGTAGATGTAGAGCGAGTAGGGCAGCAGCGGGAGCGCCACCCCGGCGAGCGCGTATGCGGCGGCGCGCGCGTCGAAGCGCCACTGGCGCGCGGCGAAGCGGTAGGCGCACAGGGCCAGCACGGGCACGGCCACCGCGAGGTTCGTCAGCTTAAACGCCAGGCTCGCGCCGAGGTAGAGCCCGACGCGCGCGAGCGTGCGCCGCTGCTCCCGCGCGCCCTCGTGCGACGTGAGCGCGAGGCGTGCGGCCTCGAGCATGAGCGGGAGCGCCAGCAGGTCAACCATGTAGTTGCTTATCTCGAAGAGCAACTGTTCGGTCAGCAGCAGCAGCAGGACTGCGAGGCATCGCGCCGGCGCGCCCCTTATGAAGCCGCGCAGGAGCCTTTCGAGCACGGCGCCCGCCCAGACCATCGCGCCGAGGTTTACAAGCGTGCCGAGCCGGTAGCCGAGCAGCCGGCGGGCGAGGCCCATCACCATGTCGGGCGCTGGGTTGAAGGGGAAGCGCGTGGGGAAGAAGTCCGCGGCGGGGATGGGCCAGCCGCGGAAGGAGCGCTCGGCGTTGATGATTCGGTAGTCGAGCACGTCCCACGAGAGGTCTGGGAGCGCCGCCCGGAGCGAGTAGAAGAAGAGGAGCGGCAGCGCGACCACGGGCCAGAAGAGGGCGGGCGTGCGCCCGGCCGCTTCCTTCGTGCGCCAGTGCATGAGCCAGACGAAGGCGGTGAGCGCGACCGTCAGCGCCCAAGCGGCGCGGTTGTCCCCGACCGGCCAGAAGAACTGGCGCGCGAAGGCCGCGATGTAGAGGGCGAGCACCGCGTCGCCGACTTCGAGCCTGCGGCGCGGGCGGTAGTCTGCCTCGGGGGATGTCGGCGTGGGGCTCAAATCTTCAGCCGCTTGCGGGCGCGCTCCGGCGTGAGCCTGAGCGCGAGCATGATGAAGCGCCAGAACCAGGGGGCGTAGATGACCTCGCCGCCGCGCACGGCCGCGCGCGCTACCGCCTCGCCCACGCGGCCGGGCGAGGCGACCAGAAACATGCGCTCCATGCCGTAAGTCATCGGCGTGTCCACGAAGCCCGGCTTGACGGTGACGACGCGCACGCCGGCCGGGTGCAGCCTGTTCCTTAAACCCTGAAGGTATGCGTTCAGGCCGGCCTTCGCCGCGCCGTAGAAGTAGTTACCCTGCCGGCCAACGTCGCCCGCGACCGACGAGACGGCGACGACGAAGCCGCCGCGCCGCCCCTCGAAGTATTCGGCGCAGTGGTTGAGCACGGACACGGCGCCCGTGAAGTTTATCCCGATGACGCGCGCGGCCTCGGCGAAATCCTCGCGGGCGCGCGCGTTGTCGCCGAGGTAGCCGAACGCGAGCACCACTCCGCCCAGGCGGCCGAAGCGGTCAACGGCGCCCGCGAGGAACTCGCCGTGCGAGTCGAAGTCTTCGGCGTCGAAGCGGCCGGTCTCGACCTCGACTCCGTGGCGTATGCGCAGGTCTGCGGCCATGCGCTTCAGCTCCGAAGAGTCGCGGCCGGCTAGGAAGAGCGCGTGGCCCCGC
>DASPKR010000261.1:0-12441 GCA_035627975.1 Pyrinomonadaceae bacterium
CAAGGGGCAGCTCAAGGAGATCGAAGGCCCGCACGAGCGCGAGGGCCAGCACCCCACGCACGCCTGGTGGAAGGTGATGTGCCTGACGGGCGTTGACTACTTCTCCACTCTGGGCTACCAGCCCGGCATCGCGTTCCTGGCGGCGGGCGCTCTCTCGCCCATAGCCACACTCGTGCTGGTTCTGCTCACACTCTTCGGCGCGCTCCCGATGTACAAGCGTGTTGCAGAGGCCAGCCCTCACGGCGACGGCTCTATCTCGATGCTCGAGCACCTTCTGTCACGCTGGAAGGGAAAGCTCTTCGTCCTCGCCCTGCTCGGCTTCGCCGCCACGGGCTTCATCATAACGATAACGCTTTCGGCGGCAGACGCCACCGCACACATCGTAGAGAACCCTTACGTGCACGATCACATGCCCGCGCTCAAGCACCCCGTGGCAATAACGCTCGTTCTCATCGGGCTGCTCGGCGGCGTCTTCCTCAAGGGCTTCAAGGAGGCCATCGGGCTTGCCGTCATCATCGTCGTCGCCTACCTGGCCCTGAACCTCGTCGTCATCGCCATCGGCTTCTATCAGATAGCAATGACCCCCGGAGTGCTCGCGCGCTGGCAGGAGGCCGTCTTCGCGCACCCGCAGGTGAAGGGGAGCGCCCTGATGGTAGTGGGCGTCGCGCTCTTCCTGTTCCCTAAGCTGGCGCTCGGGCTTTCGGGCTTCGAGACTGGAGTAGTCGTGATGCCGCTCGTCAGGGGCGACGCCACGGACACGCAGGAGAGCCCCGCCGGCCGCATAAGGAACACGAAGAAGCTCCTGACCGGGGCGGCCGCGATCATGAGCGTGATGCTCATACTGAGCAGCCTCATCACGACGCTCCTCATCCCGCCCGAGGAGTTCGCGGAGGCGACCGAGACGGGCGCACCGGGCAAGGCCAACGGCCGCGCGCTGGCCTACATAGCCCACACCTATCTGGGCGACGTGTTCGGCACGGCCTACGACCTCTCAACCATCGCCATACTCTGGTTCGCGGGGGCGTCGGCGCTCGCAGGGCTTCTCAACATAGTGCCGCGCTACCTCCCGCGCTACGGCATGGCGCCGAACTGGGCGAAGGCGACGCGCCCGCTCGTGCTCGTCTATACGGCCATCGCCTTCGTCGTGACCATAAGCTTCAAGGCGGACGTTGACGCGCAGGCCGGCGCCTACGCGACGGGCGTGCTGGTGCTGATGGGGTCGGCCGCGATAGCCGTCACGCTGTCCGCGTGGAAGGCCGTCGGCTGGGCGAAGTGGGCCTTCCTGCTAATCTCGCTCGTCTTCGCCTACACGACTGTCGTAAACGTCATAGAGCAGCCCGAAGGCATCAAGATAGCCTCCTTCTTCATAATCGCCATCGTCTTCACCTCGCTCGTGTCGAGGGTCTGGCGCACGACCGAGTTGCGCGTCGAGCGAATAGAGCTTGACGACGCGGCGCAAAGGTACATAAACGACCTCATCAGGCAGGGCTGCGAGATACGCATAGTGGCGAACCGCCGCGACACCGGCGACGCCTCGGAGTATCGCTTCAAGGAGATGGAGAAGCGCCAGGACAACCACATACCCTCCAGGGACCCGGTGCTATTCTTCGAGGTCACGCCGGGCGACGCTTCCGAGTTCGCCGGGGCGCTTAAGGTGAGGGGTTGCGACGTGGACGGCTTCCGGGTGCTGAGGGCCGAGAGCCCGGCCGTGCCTAACGCAATCGCCGCCTTCCTCCTACACCTGCGCGACACCACGAAGAAGATCCCGCACGTCTATTTCGGGTGGAGCGAGGGCAACCCTCTGATGTACCTGCTCAGGTACATAGCCTTCGGCGAGGGCGATACTGCGCCCGTCACGCGCGAGATACTGCGCCAGGTTGAGGACGACCCCGACCGCCGCCCGTCCGTGCACGTCGGCGGTTGAGTCAGTCGCCTGAGGCTTTCGCTGTTTCGGATGTGCGCGGGCGCGCTGCGGCCCGTGAGGCGCGCAGGGCGGGGTGGGGAATCTGTCCTGTCAGGGGGGCTGAGGTGTTTGCCGGCTTGCTAGCTGCCGTCGCCGTCCCCGTTGCGCGAGGCGAGAAAGCAGGAGCGGCAGAAGACGGGCCGGCCCTGCGAAGGGTAGAACGGGACGGTCGTCTGCTGGCCGCACTGCGCGCAGTTGACCGAGACCTCTATGCGCTGGCGCACACCCGCGGCCTGCGCGGCGGCTATCGCGGCGAGGCGCTCGTTCTTCGCCTGCTTGCAGGGCTTGCAGCGCTTCGGCTCGTTCTTGAGCCCCTTGTCGTGGAAGAAGAGCTGCTCGCCGGCCGTCCAGACGAATTCCTGCCCGCAGTCAACGCAGTGTATAGGGCGATCCTCGAACTGCGTCTCGCCCTGACTCCACTCTACGTCGGCCGGGGCCAGAATCTCTGCCGTTTGTGCCTGTGACATGGTTCCATCCCTTTTGAAAGAACCCCGGGCGGGGGCGGGGCGGCGGCCCGGAGGTTGTGTGACTCGACAGGCTGCTCGCGAGGCTCTACTTCTTTTTCAGCCTTTATACTGTCGGGGCTATTCGGGCGCTTGCAGCGAGGGGCGGGGCGGGCCTCGTGCGGCGCAGATTGTCTGCGCGTCTTTCGCTCCGTCGGCCCGTCCGTGCTTGAGCAAGTTATACATATCACGAATTTGTGTCAAGGGCTGTGATGAAGTTTTTAAGGTCGGCTTGACAGCCCCCGCATCGCGTGACAGCATCGCCGCGCCGCGGCGCGAGGCGGTTTCAGTCAACTCTTAAGGATCGCGGATTTACACGATATGAAGGTGCTTGTCATCGGCTCAGGGGGGCGCGAGCACGCGCTCTGCTGGGCCTTGAGGCGAGGCTCGGCCGGCCGCCGGTTAAGACTTTTCTGCGCGCCCGGCAACGCGGGGATTGCTGAAGCGGCCGAGTGCGTGCCGCTGGGCGCGACGGACGTGACCGCTTTGGCCGACTTCGCGGAGCGCGAGCGCGTGGAGTTGACGGTCGTGGGCGGCGAGGCGCCGCTCGCCGCAGGGCTCGCCGACGAGTTCGCGCGGCGCGGCCTGCTCGTCGCGGGCCCGCCGCAGAAGGCCGCCCGGCTCGAATCGAGCAAGGCCTTCGCCAAAGATTTTATGCTGCGCCACGGCGTTCCGACCGCGCGCCACCGCGTCGCGGGTTCCGCCGACGAGGCCGTCGAGATTCTGCGCGGCGGCGAGTTCGGCGGGGAAGACTCTCCCGTGGTCGTTAAGGCCGACGGGCTCGCGGCCGGCAAGGGGGTCGTCGTCGCGAGCACGCGCGCCGAAGGCCAGCGCGCCGTGCGCGAGCTGATGGCGGGGGGGGGCGCCGCCGAGCGCGTCGTCATCGAAGAAGCTCTCAAGGGGCCGGAAGCCTCTCTGCTGCTCTGGACGGACGGGCGCGACTACGTGCTCATGCCCGCGGCGCGTGACCACAAGCGCGTCGGCGAGGGCGACACGGGTCCTAACACGGGCGGCATGGGCGCCGTCACTTCGCCCGAGGTACTGGACGACGAGACGCGCGAGCGCGCCGTCCGCGAGATAGTCGAGCCGACGCTCGCGGGCGCGCGCGCCGAGGGGCTCGATTTCCGCGGCGTCCTCTTCGTCGGCCTGATGCTGACCGCAGACGGCCCGCGCGTGCTCGAGTACAACGTCCGCTTCGGCGACCCCGAGGCGCAGGCGATACTCGTCCGCCTTCGCGGCGACCTCGTCGAGATTTTCGAGGCCGTTGCGCGCGGCCGCCTCGGCGAGTTGAAAGTCGAGTGGGGCGAGGAGCCTTCCGCATGCGTCGTGCTCGCCGCGCGCGGCTACCCGGAGCGGCCCGAGACTGGCGCGAAGATAACGGGGCTCGAAGACGCCGCGCGCACGCCCGGCGTTCAGATTTTTCACGCCGGCACCGCGCGCGCCGCTGACGGCTCGCTCGTCACCTCGGGCGGGCGCGTCCTCGGCGTCACAGCCACCGGCCCCGCGCTCGGGCAAGCCCTCGCCCGATGCTACGACGCGGCCGCCCTCATCAACTGGGACGGCCTCCACTACAGGCGCGACATAGGGGAATTCAGAAGCCAGTAGGCGGCCGAAGAAGGGGATTTTACTGCTTTCCTCCCTCCTCCTTCCTTCTTCTGCGCTCTGTTTTCTCCGCGCGAGAACCCTGTTATACTCGCCGTCAAGAGCGGTTTGGAGGCGTCGGCGCCTACGGGTAGAACCCTCCGGCGCGGGCTTACGTACAATGACATTGCCTCGGAGCGGCCTTATCTTTCGGGGCGAACAGGTTTAGGAGCGCCGCCCGCGCGGGCCGCGGGCGGTCGGAGGCCGAGAAAAAGATGAGCGTCTGGGCGAGGTTTAAGCGGTCGCTGCGCGCGCTGTTCGGCGGGCTGGTCGAGAAGACTGAAGACCCCGAGCTGATTTTGCAGCAGACCATACGGGACATGCGCGACCGCGTGCCGGAGCTGAACAACTCCGTCGCGCAGGTGATGGCGACCGAGCGCCTGCTCGCCAGGAGCAAGGAGCGGCTCGAGCAGCAGGTCGTTGACCTCGACTCGAAGATCAAGGCCGCCGTCAAGATGAACCGCGACGACATCGCCACGGCCTACATCGGCCAGCTACAGCAGGCGCAGCTCGACCTCTCGAAGACGGGGCAGCAACTCGACCACGCCTCACGCGCATCCGAGCAGGCGAGGAAGGCGCGCGACAACTACATCCTCCAGATGCAGCGGCGCACGGCCGAGGCCATGCAGCTCATCAACCAGTCGAAGCAGGCGAAGCTCCAGGAGCAGCTCGCGCAGACGATGGCCTCGTTCCAGCTCGGCGACGACTTCTCGACCTTCGACGAGATGCGCGCCAAGATAGACCGGCGCGCCGCCACCGCGGAGGCCAAGCTCCAGCTCGGCGCCTCCTCCGTTGACACGCAGATGCAGGAGATAGAGCGCGAGGCTATGGACATGCAGTTGCAGGACAAGCTGCTCGACTACAAGCGCCAGATGGGGCTCCTGCCGTCCGGCGAGCAGCAGCAGTCGCCCGCGCTGCCCTCGGGCGAGCCTAACGCGTGATGGGCCTGTCATAAAATTTTTACGGAGTCGCCCTCGCCCTTGAAGCAAGAGGTTTATGGCGGAGAGAAAGCTCAGTCTCGAATACCTTAAAGAGGCGGCAATGGAGCCGGTCAACTTCTGGGGCATGGCCGGTTTCGCGGTGGCCGCGGCCTACACCTGGTCGCCCATACCGCTCGCGGCCGCCTTGATAGCGGAGGGCGCATACCTCGCCACCGTCCCGGCCAGCTCGCTCTACCGCCGCCTGGTTGACAACCGCAACCGCAAACGCCTGGCCGAGATGCGCAATAAGCAGCGCGAGCGCCTGATAGAGAGCTTCGACCCGCGCGAGCGCGAGGCCGTGCTCTATTTGAAGTGGCTCAAGAACAAGATTTTCGACAACTACATCAAGTTCACGGGCGCGAAGGAACTGCCGACCAACATACGCGGGCTCGAGCAGCGCTGGGAGGACTTCGTTGACTTGCTCGACGTGTACCGGCGACGCAAGCACCACCTCAAGACCATCAACCGGCAGACCGTGCAGAACCAACTCGCTCAGGCCGAGCGCGCGATGGAGACCGCGGACGAGCGCGCCCGCCGAGTACAGCAGGCTAACGTCGAGATACTCAAGCGCCGCCTCGCCCAGTTCAACGAGCTGGAGCGCTCCGTCAAGTTAGTCGAGGGGCAGCTTCAGTCCATCGAGAACTTCTTCGGCCTCGTCAACGACCAGGTCGTGACGCTGCCCACGCCCGAGCGCGTCTCCTCTCTCGACTTCGAGCAGCTATCCGACTCAATCGCCATGACCAAGCAGATGCTTGAAGAGACTTCCGACGTGATGGGCGTCCTCGACAACCACAACCGCGAGCTCGGCAACTACGACCTTTTGCCGTCGTCGGGCTCCTCGGCGAAGTAATAAAGGTAGAGAACTAAGACGAAAGGGAGGCCGGGCCTAATGCCCAGCCTCCCTTTTTCATCGCGCACCTTCCGTCGCGCCGCCCTTACCGGCTCGCCGCTCCGCCGTTCCTCTCAACTATCTCGGCGAGCGAGGGCTCGTCTATCCTGTAAGTCTCGTTGCAGAAGTGGCAGGTCATGGCGGCGCCCCTGTCCTCGCGCAGCATCGCTTCGAGCTCGCCCCTGTCAATCGAGGATATAATCGAGATCGCCCGCTCGTAAGAGCAGGTGCATGTGAAGCCAACCTCGCGCTCTTCGAGCACCTCGAAGGGCAGGCCGCCCAGCGCCGCCCTCAGCATGTCCGTCGGCGTCGCGCCGTCGCGTATGAGAGCAGTCGTGTGCGGCGTCCGCCCCACGGACGCCTCGACGGCCGCGACCGTGCGCTCGTCCGCGCCCGGCATCACCTGCACCATGAGCCCGCCGGCCGCCTCCACGTAGGTTTCGCCCGACTCGCGCGCGCGCATGAGCACGCCGAGCATCACGGCCGAGGGAATCTGCTCCGACTTCGCCAGGTAGTACGCGAAGTCCTCGCCTATCTCGCCGGACACGAGGGGGACGGAGCCCCGGTACGGCTCGGTGTAGAGCCCTATTTCAAACCCGGACTCGTATGTCACGTAGAACATGCCCGAGCCGACGATGCCGCGCACGTCGAACTTGCCGCGGTCGTTCAGGGGCGCGTCCGCCTCGGGGTTGCGCACGTAGCCGCGCACACGCCCCGCCGCGTTCGTCTCCGCCGTGATGCCGCCGACGGGGCCGTCGCAAGTTATCTGCACGGTCAGGCGGTCGAACTCCTTCTGCCCGGCGCCCAAGAGCAGCGCGCCCGTGAGCGTGCGGCCCAGGGCGGCCGCGACCGTCCCCGAAACCCCGTGACGCCGCGCGGCCTCAGAGACAGTCCCCGTGGTCACAGCCGCCATGCAGCGGATCTGCCCGTCGGCGGCAGTCGCCCGCACCAGCCAGTCCTTACGCCCGTTGTTAGTCACTTTTAACCCCTCGCCCTGCCGATAAAAAGGCCAGGGCATTAGATGAAAAAAGGGGGCAGCATACTGCCCGGCGGCCGGGGCCAAATATCTAAGGTAAAATCTCAAAATACCCGCTCTATTGGGCTGCATCTAAATCAGTACACAATATATTGATTGACAGCCGAAAGGAGTTGGGCTTATACTGCGCGCCGCTCGGGACGAGAAAGGAACGGCGCGGGGCGGCCGGCAAAGCCCCCGCGACGAAGGGATTTCTCGCCCCGGCCCGCAGGCCAGCCGCGCACAGACCTTAGAGACATATTCTCAACCGGCGCGACACCCGCGCCGAACCCTTTTAGGAGACCTTTTTCTCATTGAGCGCCTCGCGCCCCCCACGAGCGCGAGAAAGGCAGAGGAAGAATGAGCACCGTCATCGAGCCCAAAGCACCGCAGGGAAGCCCGTCCCCCTTGGAGATTACCGGAGGGCGCCAGGGCGCGCCCGCAGAACAGATCGGCCTGAACGCGCGCCGCGTCATAGCGAAGCGCTACAGCCTTAAGGACGCCTCGGGCAACGCCATAGAGGAGTGGCCCGACATCGTCCGCCGCGTCGTCGGCCACGTCTCTCTGGCCGAGACCGACGACGCGAAGCGCGACGAGTTCTACAGCACGATGACGGGCATCATGCTCCGCCGCGAGTTCGTCCCCAACACCCCCTGCCTCGTCAACGCGGGCAAGCCGTCGGGGCAGCTCGCCGCCTGCTTCGTCCTCGACGTGCCCGACTCCATCGCCGGCATAATGAAGACGGCGACCGACGCCGCCATCATCCACCAGACGGGCGGCGGCACGGGCTTCACCTTCGAGAAGCTGCGGCCCGCGGGCGCGATGGTGCGCTCGACGCACGGCGTGGCGTCGGGGCCGGTCTCGTTCATGAACATCTTCAACACGACGACCGACACGGTGAAGCAGGGCGGCGTGCGGCGCGGAGCCAACATGGGCATCATGCGCGTTGACCACCCGGACGTGCTCCGCTTCATACACGCCAAGAACGACCAGCACAGCCTGACGAACTTCAACATCTCCGTCACCGTCACCGACCGCTTCTTCGAAGCCGTTGATAAGAAGGAGTGGTATCAGCTCTCCTTCGACGGCGAGCCGTGGGCCGACCCCGTCTTCGACCCCGTCCACGACGGCCCCTACGTCGTCTATCGCACCTCGGACGGCGAGACCGTCACGTTCCGCGACGCGGCCGCCTACCGCGAGGCGAAGGAGTCGGGCCTGCTCGACCGCTGCACCGTCGAGGAGCCGCCGCGGCCCGGCATGGTTTACGCCCCGGACGTTTGGGACCGCATCGTCGCCTCGGCGCACCGCTACGCCGAGCCGGGCGTCATCTTCATAGACGAGGTGAACCGCCACAACCACATGATGCGCTCGATGGGGCCGATCTACGCGACCAACCCTTGCGCGGAGCAGGCGCTTCACTTCAACAACTCGTGCAACCTCGGCTCGATTGACCTGGCGAAGTTCTACGACGCCGGGGCGCGCGTGGACTGGGAGCGGCTCGCCGAGACGACGCGCTCGTGCGTGCGCTTCCTCGACAACGTCATAGACACCTGCGCGTGGCCGCTGCCCGAGATTGACGACGTGGTGAAGCGCACCCGGCCCGTGGGGCTCGGCATCATGGGCTTCGCGGACCTCTGCCTGCGGCTCAAGATCAAGTACGGGTCGCCGGCCTCGATTGACTTCATGGACGAGGTGATGGGCTTCGTGCGGCGCGAGGCGTGGATGGAGTCGTGCCGCCTCGGCGCCGAGAAGGGCGTCTTCCCCGAGTTCTACCCAAACGAGGAGGCTTATACGAAGTTCCTGCGCGAGCAGATAGGCATACCCGATGAGATGGCCGTCACGCCGCGCAACTACGAGACGACGACCATAGCGCCGACCGGCACCATCTCGCTCGTCGCCGAGACCTCCTCGGGCGTCGAGCCGAACTTCTCCTGGGCCTACGTCCGCCAGGACACTCTGGGGAAGCGCACCTACGTCCACACGCTCGCCGCCGAGGCGCTCGGCATAGACGTTGACCAGACCGACCAAGCCTCGATTGACGCGGCGGCCGAGCACGTCGTCCGACACGAGGCGGAACTGCCCGACTACTTCATCTCGGCGATGTCCATCACGGCCGAGCAGCACGTCCACGTCCTCGCGGCCGCGCAACGCAACGTTGACAACGGTGTGTCGAAGACCTGCAACGGCTCGCACGACGACACGCTCGAATCTGTTGACCGGCTCTACCGCCTAGCGCGAGAGCTGGGCTGCAAGGCCGTTAGCTATTACCGCGACGGCTCGCGCGAGTCGCAGGTGCTCTCGGCCGTGAAGGGCTCGGAGGCGGCCGGCGAGGTCGCGTGCGACCCGGCAATCGTCACGCAGGCGACGGCGACCGAGGCGACCGCCGAAGCGGGCGGCGCGTCGGCCCTCGCGGAGATACCGACGACCGTCGCCCGGACGCCGCCGCTGGCCGCGCCCTCGGGCGCGCGCAGGACGGAGACGGGCGACGTGGTGCGCATTGAGCGCCCGCGCGAGCTGCGGGGCTTCACCTGGCAGATACCCTTCGACGGCGCGAACCTCTACGTCACGGTCAACCACGACGGCCAGAACATCCTCGAAGTCTTCGCGACCGGCCCCATCTCGGGCGGCGTGGGCCTCCTGGCCTCGAAGATGCTGCGCGGCGGCTTCGACGCGCGCGAGGTCGCCCGGAGCCTCAACAAGGTGACGGGAACGCACTCGGTCTGGTTCAACGAGCGGCTGCTGACTTCTCCAGAGCAGGCCGTGGCCGAGTGCATCCTGCTCACTACGCGCCGCATGCAGAACCAGCCGGACTCGGCGCGTGCCGTGGCCTACCAGCAGCCCGTCATACAGGTCAGCGTCCCCGACAGCGTCGAGACGAACCGCAACTTCAAGCTCACCTCGACCTGCCCCGAGTGCAGCGGCGACCAGCTCGAGCACGCTTCGGGCTGCGACTTCTGCCGCGACTGCGGCTACTCGAAGTGCAAGTAGCCCCGCGCGACGCGCTGACGCATTAAACTTCTGGCCCCGGTTTCCCGAGAAGGGAACTCCGGGGCCGGAAGCTTTTTCACCCCTCGGCGTGCGGCGGCCGCGACACCAGGACTTTGTCAATCCGGTTGCCGTCCATGTCAACGACCTCGAAGCGCAGGCCCGCCCACTCGAACGAGTCAGCCGCGCGCGGGACGCGGCCGAGCATGTAGAGCACGAAGCCCGCGAGCGTTTGGAACCCGCCGCGCTCCTCGCCGGGCAGCGCGCCCGTTGAGAGCAGCTCTTTAAGCTCGTCGAGCGGGAGAGCGCCGTCGAGAAGCCACGAGCCGTCGTCGCGGCGGACTGCGTAAGCGTCCGCTGGCGCGCCGGCCGGCTCTATGTCGCCGACGATTGCCTCCAGCACGTCGCTCATCGTCACCAGCCCCTCGATCGAGCCGTGCTCGTCTATGACGAGCGCCAGGTGCGCGCCGGAGCTTTTAAAGATTTCGAGGGCCTGGAGCGCCGAGCGCATCTCCGGCACGAAGATCGGCCGCTTCATGACAGATTTCAAGTCGGCGGCGCCGCCGAGGCCGAGGGCCAGAAGGTCTTTCGCCTTGGCGACGCCGAGCACGCCGTCGAGCCCGCCGCGGCAGACGGGGAATCGTGAATAGCGGCTCCCGGCCGCCTTGCGCAGAACCTCCCCGCGTGGGGCGTCGGCGTCGAGCCACACGATGTCGAGGCGCGGCGTCATCAGCGCGCTCACGCGCCGGTCGGCCAGGCGGAACACTCCCTTGACCATCTCGCGCTCGGCCTCCTCGAACACCCCGGCGCGCGTCCCCTGTTCGATGAGTACCTTTATCTCGTCCTCGGTCACGGGCGGATCCGTCGGCGCCTTAGTGCGCAGGAGCCTCAGCACCGCCGAGGTCGAGAAGCTAAGCACGTTCACCACCGGCGACGCGAGCCGCGCGAGCAGGCCCATAGGGCGCGCGACGGCCGCGGCGATGCGCTCCGGGTCGTTGAGCGCGAGCCGCTTCGGCACGAGCTCGCCGACGACGAGCGAGAGGTAGGTGATGGCGAAGACGACGACGAGCAGTCCTACGGCCTCGGCGTAGGGCGCGAGCGCGGGGACTGCGGCGACGCGCTCGCCGATCTGCTCGGCGATGGTCGCGCCGCCGAAGGCGCCCGCGAGGATGCCTATGAGCGTGATACCAATCTGTATGGTCGAGAGGAAGCGGTCGGGAGACTCGGCCAACTCCAGCGCCGCGCGCGCGCCCGAGTCGCCGCCCGCGCCCATGCGAGCGAGCCGCGACTTGCGCGACGAGACGACGGCCAGCTCCGACATGGCGAAGACCCCGTTCGCGGCGAGCAGCAGGAGGACGAAGAGAACCTCTATGGCAACGGCGTACATGCTCTGACGCACCTCAGTAGGACGTTCCGAACGCGCCGCGAGGTTAGCGGAAAGGTGCGGCGATTTTGTTACGGCGCCGGGGCGTCGAAGGGCGGCGGGCGGCCCTGTTGTGGCGCGCGGCGCCGGATGATATGTTGGCCCTGAAACCGCGCAAGACGGCGGGCGCGCCAACGTTCTTACGGCGTGAGTGAGACCTCCCCGCTTAAATTTGCTCTGCATGAATACCGAAAGCTCTCCCGTGGGACACAATGAAACGCCTGAAGAAAGCCCCCGCGCTGCTCGTCGCCCTGCAACTCGTCGTCGGCTCTTTCACGCCGCTCCTACCGCGTATGCGCGCCGAAAATCTTAAAGAAGCTGTCGCCGAGGAGGGCGAGGGGCCTTCGGGCCTTAAGTTCCGTTTGAGCGAGGCGCCCGAGCAGGCGGAGCGGCCCGCCCCGCGCGGCACCCCGGCACCGGCCGAGAAGCTCTCCGATACGGAAGTGGCTAGAGTCTTGCAGCGGCTCCCGCCCTTGAAGACCGAGGCCGGCGACGAGCAGGACTTCGCCTTGCGCGAGGGCTCGCTGCCGCCGCCCCGCGCGGGCGCTACCGTCTTGAATCCATTCCCCGCGCCCGACGAGAGGCGCGCGCCTGACGTAGGGGCGGCGGGCGCGCCCGAAGTGCTCCGCCGCTCGCCCGAGGGCGAAGTCCCGCTGGCGCCGCAGGTGAGCGTCACGTTCTCGCAGCCGATGGTCGCTGTAACTTCGCAGGAAGAGGCCGCGCGCGAAGTCCCCGTCACGATGACGCCGTCCGTGCCGGGCCGCTGGCGCTGGCTCGGCACGAAGACGCTCATCTTCGACCCGGCAGACAACCGCCTGCCGATGGCGACCGATTTCACCGTCACAGTCCCCGCGGGCGCGCGCTCGGCCTCGGGCGCGGCCGTGAAGGCGCCCGTCTCCTGGAAGTTCTCGACGCCGCCGCCGAAACTCGCCCGCAAATTCCCCGAAGGCGGCCCCGTGCGCCGCGACCCCGTCGTCTTCATCGAGTTCGACCAGAAGATTGACCCCGAGGCCGTGCTCCGCAAGCTCACCTTGCGCGCGGG
>DASPKR010000262.1:0-8950 GCA_035627975.1 Pyrinomonadaceae bacterium
GTCGGCGTCTGGCTTTCCCCGGCGTTATGAGTTAAAGTCTGCGGCGCCCCGTCTTACGCGCGCGGGCGGCCGGGGCCGCCGCTCGCGCCTAAGGCTTTCGCCCACCTCATCCGTGACCGTATAACTCTACCTTTTACAGGAGATAACCATGCCCGGCGCGAAGAATCGTTTCGCCGCAGTGGCCCTTATTCTCGTCTTCGGCCCGTCAGCACTCATCGGGGGCATAGAGTGCGGGTGAATTTCGGCCGTCGAAGGGGACGCTGGATGCAGGGTAGCCTTTCGGCCCCGCCGGAATCAATAAAATAGAATTCCGCCCGAAGCGAATTTAAAGGACTTATCCGGGCATGCAACAAATTCGGCATGCCCGGAGCAGGCGGGAGTCTGTTTTTTAGCCGTCTTGAGGAAGCGGCACCGAGGGTTTCGGGCGGAATTTCATTCGCCGGAGTCTGGGCCGTCTTCGGTGGGCTGGTCTTCGCCGGGAGGCACGTTGTCGGGCGGCGGCGGCCCCTGCTCGTCGCGGACGCGCAGGATGGCGCAGTCGTCGTCGGCATAAACCTCGTCGAACCAGCCGCTGTCGAGGGCGTTGTTGTAGAAGGGCTCGTGCTCGTGGTCGGTGATGACGTAGCGGGCGCAGCGGCGCGCCTCGCCCTCCCCGACGCAGAACTTCTCGCGGATGATGGGGCCGGGGTTCTCCTCCTCGCCGCGGCCTATGCGCTCGTAGTGGCGCATCAGCTCGGGGTCGCGGTCGAGCAGGTAGGTCGGGTCGAGGCCGGCGATGAACGGGCGCTGCGGGTCGTAGAAGAAGAGCTTGGGGAAGTCGTCCCAGTCGGAGTTGAAGACGGGCTCGCCCGCCGGCACGTTCTTACTAATCCACTCCATGCCGCCGCGGTAGCGATCGGGGCCTCCCATCCCGGCGATGTCCTGCGAGGTGACGCGCGCGTACCAGACCGCGGGGGCGGCGAGGAGTATGAGCGCCGTGCCAACCAGGACGAACTCCCACGCGCGCGCGTTCTCCATGCGGGCCTCCGCCGACGCGCGCACGTCGGAGGGCGTGGCCGCCGCGTCATTCTCCTGCACGGGCCGCGCGAGGCGCGCTCGCACCTGCGCGATCAAAGGCTCGAGCGCGAAGGCGGCGAAGAGGATGGCGAAGGGCGGGAAGTACTCGGCGAAGCGGCGCCAGCGCATCTGGACGAGCAGCAGGAGCGTGGAGAAGAGCAGTAGGAAGAAGGCGCGCTGGCGGTCGCGGCTCGCGGCGTCGCGGAAGGCGAGGTAGCCGGCGACCATCGCGACCACCGCCGTCCCGCAGTTGCCCAGGAACTCCCACGTCGAGTACGGGTACCACTCCGAGCCTACAGCCGTCGTGAAGTCCTTCGGCGTGACCTTTATGACGAGGTGCTGGTAGAGCAGTTGGAAGTTGTGCGGGAAGTACGGGTTTATGACGAAGCCGAGGAGCGCCCCCGCGGCGACGAGCGCTACGGGCTTCCATTCCAAACGGCGCTCGCTCCAGAGTATTACGCCGGCCCAGAAGACGCTCGCGGCGACGAGCAGGGCGAACATGTCGTATGTGAGCGCGAAGACGAAGGCGAGCGGCAGGAGCCAGCGGTACTTGCGCCGGAACAGCAGGTGTATGCCGACGATGAGCAGGACGATTGAGACGCTCATCGCCTTCCCCATGTGTATGCGGTAGAGGAAGGGGGCGGAGCTGCCGAGTATGGCGACCAGCCAGACGAGCGGGTAGCTTATGCGGTAGCGCACGAGCAGCCAGTAGCAGGCGAAGACGGCGAGGCAGGCGAAGAGCCAGGTGCCGACCTTCGCGCCGGTCTGGAAGTCGTCGAAGAGCGTGAAGGGGATTTGGAGGACGTGGAAAAGGAAGTGGTGGTCAACGTAGTCCCGCGGGTTCAGGGTCGTCAGCGGCAGCGCGTTGAAGGAGGGCGGGAACTGGCCCGCGAGCGCTGAGTCGAGGAGCATGCGGCTCCATCGGAAGTGGTAGTAGGCGTCGTAGTCGCCGCAGCAGATGGCCGCGGTCGAGAACTGCAAATACCAGAAGGCCGCGCCGATCATGAGCGCCCCGGCCGCGAGCACCGTCCAGCGGCCCTTTAGAATCGAGGCGAGCCGGCCCGCCCGCGCACGCGTCTCTCCGCCCGCGGCTGGCGACTCGCCGCCCGCCATCGCTCTCACGCCTTCCACGTTCTCCATAGGTCACACCCTCCCGAAATGCGGACGGGAAAACATAGCATGAAGGGGGCGGCAGCGGCGAGCGCGCGCCGCGCCCGTTCAGCCGAGGAGGCGGTTGACCGTGTCGAGGAGGTCCGACGGGTTTATGGGTTTGGTCAGGAAGTCGCTGAAGCCGGACTTGAGGGCGAGGTCGCGGTTATCGTACATGGAGAAGCCCGTGACGGCGATGAGGGGGACGCTCTCGTAGCCGGGCAGCGCGCGCAGGGCCTCGGCGAGCTGGTAGCCGTTCATGCCTGGCATGCCTATGTCGGAGATTACCACGTCGAAGCGGCTCGCGCGCGCGGCGTCGAAGGCGGAGGGTGCCGAGAAGGCCGTCGTCACCTCGTAGCCGGCGAATCGCATGAGCATCGCGACCATCTCGGTCACGTCCGGCGCGTCGTCAACGACGAGCGCGAGCGGCTTGCCATCGCGCGGCTTCACCCCCGCGCCAAGCTCGGGCGCCGCGGAGGGCGGCGCAGGCGACTGCTCGGTCGTGAAGAGCGCTGGCGACAAGACCGGGGGCGTGCGGGGCGGCGCGGGTCGGTAGGGGGCTGTATGAAGCATCTGTTTTGAGTCGGGGCAAGTCTGTCAGTCGTGGGCCGCGCGCCGCTTGAGCAGTTGCTCGACCTCCGCGGCGAGCGCCGAAGGGTCAACCGGCTTCGGGACGTGGGCGTCGAAGCCTGCGGCGGCCGCCGCCTCGGCGTCCTTCGGCGCGGCGTAGCCGGTGAGCGCGACCGCGGGAGTGTCGCGCAGGTGCGCGAGGGTGCGCAGCCGCCTTATCAGTTCGTAGCCGTCAATTCCAGGGAGCCCGATGTCGGAAACGATTATATCAAAGTGCGAGGAGGCGGCAACGCGCACGGCCTCTTCGGCGTCGGCGCAAGCCTCTATCTCGTAGCCGCGCGACTCGAAGACGACGCGCAGGAGCTCCAGCGTGTCGTGCGCGTCATCTACGACGAGGACGCGGCAGGCGCTCTCCGCGCAGGGCTCGGCCGAGGGCTCGGCCGCTAGCTCGCCGGAGCCGTCGCCGTCCGAGGGCGCCGGCAGCACGGGCAGCGAGACGGAGAAGCGGCTGCCGGCGCCGGGGCCGGGGCTCGCGGCCGACACGCGGCCGCCGTGCGCCTCCACGAAGCTCTTGACGAGCGCGAGCCCGATGCCTAAGCCGCCGTGCGCGCGGGTCGTGGAGCCGTCGGCCTGCCTGAATCGCTCGAAGACGTGAGGGAGGAACTCGGGCGCGATGCCCTGCCCGTCGTCGGCCACCTCGACCGTCGCCTGCCCGTCGCGCGCCGCGACGCTTACGCGCACGAGCCCGCCCGCGCGCGAGAATTTGACGGCGTTGTTCAGAAGGTTCCAGAAGACCTGCACGAGCCGCGTGCGGTCGCCCGAGACGTTGACCGGGCCGAGCCCGCCCGTAGAGACTTCGAGCCCGACCGAGCGCGCCTCGGCCTGTGGGCGCACCGTCTCGGCCGCCTCGCGCACGACGGCGCGCAGGTTAACGGGCGCGCGGTCTATCTTCATCTTGCCGCTCAGTATCGAGGACATGTCGAGCAGGTCGTTGATGAGGCGCGAGAGCGCCTGCGCGTTCTTGTCTATGACGCGGAGGCCCTGCTCGACCTCCCGCTCCGAAAGTCGGCCCGAGCGGATCATGTGCGTCCAGCCTATGACGGGCGTGAGCGGCGTGCGCAGCTCGTGCGAGAGCATGGCGAGGAACTCGTCCTTCGAGCGGTTCACCTCCTGCGAGCGGCCGTAGAGTCGCGCGTTGTCCATCGCGAGCGCGGCGCGGCGCGCTATAAGCTCGGCGAAGGTCACGTCGGCGGGGGCGTAGGGTCGCGCCTCGCCCGTCTGTGCGAAGGTGAGCGCGCCGATGGTCCGGCCGCGGCTGATGAGGGGGACGATGACGAAGGACGCCAGGCCGAGACGTTCGAGCAGCTCGCGGTGCTCTTGGCCGCGCACGAGGGCGTCGAGGCGCTCGGGCGTGATTGGCTGCACAAGCTCCGTCTTGCCCGTGCGCAGGACTTTGGGGACGCCCTCCGCCCGCGCGGGGTCGGGCGGGAAGCGCCGAAGCTCGCGCACGAGCCCTTCCTTCTCGGGGTCTGCGTGCGCCGTCGCTACACGGCGAATCAGTCCGTCGTCCTCGACCACGTCTATCAGGCAGTAGTCGGCCATCGCGCGCACGGCGATGCGCGCGAGGTGTTCGAGCGTCGTCTCGTAGTCGAGCGACGACGCGAGAATCTCGCCGGCCTCGGCGAGGAAGCGCAGGCGCTCCTCGGCCGCCTTCTGGTCGTGTATGTCGGTCGCGGTGCCGAACCACTTGACGACACGGCCCTCGGAGTCGAGCGCGGGGACTGCGCGCCCGAGGTGCCAGCGGTACTGTCCGTCGGAGGCGCGGCGGAAGCGGTACTCGATTGAGTAGGGCTTGCTCGTCTCGACGGCCGTGGCCCAGCGGCGCAGAGACCTCTCGGCGTCGTCCGGGTGGAGCGCGGGCTGCCAGCCCCAGCCGCGCGTCTGCTCGGGCGTCTGGCCCGTGTACTCGAACCAGCGCCTGTTGAAGTAGTCGGTGTGGCCGTCGGGCCGGGCCGTCCAGACTATCTGCGGCATGGCGTCGGCGAGCGAGCGGAAGCGCTCCTCGCTCTCGCGCAGGCCCGCCTCGGCCGCGACGCGGCCCGAGATGTCCATGGTCACGCCGCGCATGCCGGCGGGCCTGCCGCGCTCGTCGAGTATGACGACGGATTGCGCCTCGACGTGTATGGCGCGGCCATCCTTCGTCACCCAGCGGAAGCGGCTCGCGCCGCCCGCGCCGCTCTCGAAGATGGCGTGCGCCTCTTGGGCGGCGCGCTCCCTGTCGTCCGGGTGGACTATCCGGAGCCAGAAGTTGGGCGTCGAGAGCCACTCCCCGACCGTGTAGCCCAGCATCCTCTCGACGTAGCCGCTCACGAAGTTGATGCGCTGGGCCGAGGCGTCCGGCTCCCCCCACGCCTCCCACACCACGCCGGGGACGCTCGCCACCAGGCTCTCGAGCCTCCTGCGCTCGGCCTCCACCTGCGCGGAGAGCCGCGCAGTCTCCTCTTCTGCGCGCCTGCGCTCGGTGATGTCCCGGAAGACGAGGACGACGCCCGCCGTCGCGCCCGAGGCGTCAAGGATGGGGGCGCCGCTGTCGTCAATCGGCGTCTCGCGGCCGTCGCGCGCTATCAGCACCGTGTGGTTGGCGAGCCCGACGACCGCGCCCTCGCGCAGAACCTTCTCGACGGGGCTCTCGACCGGCTCGCGCGTGCTCTCGTTGACGATGCGGAAGACTTCCGTGACGGGCCTGCCCTCGGCCCCCTCGAACGGCCAGCCGGTGAGGCGCGCCGCCACGTCGTTCATGAAGGTCACGCGCCCGGCGGCGTCGGTGGCTATGACGGCGTCGCCTATGCTCCTGAGCGTCGTTGCGAGGGATTCGCGGCTGGCTCGCTCGCCCGCCTCGGCGTCGCGCGTGCGGTGGGTCAGATAGACCAGCAGCGCGGCGACGAAGAAGAAGAGCGCCGTCTGCGCCAACTCCTCCGCCGAGAGCGAGAGCTCGTAGGTCGGCCCGAGGAAGAAGTAGTTGCCCACGAGGGCAGAGAGGGCGAGCGCGAGCAGCGCCGGAGCGCGGCCGCCGTAGAGCGCCGTGACGAGCACGGCAGGGAAGAAGAAGATGAAGACGATGCGGACGCCTTCGGGGCCGACGAGGGACTTGAGGGCGAAGGTCAGGAGCGTGGCGGCCGCGACCGAGGCGAGCGCAAGCCCGTAGCGCGCCCACCACGCGGGGGCGCGGCGCCAGGCGCCCGCGTCGTGCGGCCCGAGTCGTGCGCGGTTCGCGGGCGGGGGGTTCAACTGGGGGTTCGGCATCGCTCTTCGCACGCCCGCGGGGCGAGCGGCGCGCCCTCCTCCTTCGCCTTGCAGGTTGTTGGGCCGAATGGGGTGAGCCGGCTAAGGGGCGGCCGGGGCGCACGCCCGCGCGCGGCCCCGGCCGGCGTGTAAACTCACCCGCCCGAAGTGTCAAAGGATTAAGTTGTCAGTCCGAATGTCCCGCCGGAAAAAACTACTTCTTTCGACATGACAAGTCAAGACGGCCTTTGGTAAAACAGTTGGCGGTTTTCCCCGAACAGTTTACAGCCATGTACCCGGCCGGGAACCTTTTCATACCGGCGCCGCACGGGCGCCTCGAAGCCATACTGAAGGAGCCGCGCGCGGGTGGCCGGCCGCGCGGCGCCGCGCTCGTGCTGCACCCGCACCCGCTGCACGGCGGGACGATGCACAACAAGGTGGTCTTCCGAACGGCTCGGGGGCTGGAGGACGCCGGGCTCGTGACGCTGCGCGTGAACTTCCGGGGCGTCGGCCAGTCAACAGGCGAGCACGACCAGGCGCGCGGAGGCGAGCAGGAGGACGCACGGCTCGGCCTCGACTACCTCGACGAAAACTACCGCGGCCTCCCCGTCTTCCTCGCCGGCTTCTCCTTCGGCGCGCGCGTCGGGCTCGAAGTCGGCATAAAAGACCCGCGCGTCGGGTTCCTCGTCGGCGTCGGCACGCCGCTCGGCATGGAGGGACGCGACTACGACTTCTCCTTCCTCGACAAATGCCGCAAGCCGCTCCTCCTAGTCCACGGCGAGCAAGACGAGTTCGGTAAAGCCTCCGACGTGCGCGCGCTCGCCTCGCGCCTCGCGCAGGAATGCGAAGCCCGCGCCGAGATAATCCCCGGCGCGGGCCACTTCTTCGACCGACAGCTCGAAGACCTCCGCCGCGTCGTCGCAGCATGGGCCGCCGAGATGCTCGGGCGCGCCGGGCGGTAGCGGCGCCCTCCCCTACGGCCGGGCCTCCGCCTCTTCGTAGAGGCGGTCAATCACGTCCTTGTACTTTTCGTCTATGACGCGGTGCTTGACCTTGAGCGAGGGCGTCAGCTCGCCTCCGTCAATCGTCAACTCGCGCTCGATGATGGCGACGCGCTTGACGCGCTCGAAGCGGGAGAGGTCTGAGGTGAGCGAGTCAACCTGCCGCTGCAAGAGGTCGAGGACGCGCGGGTGGCGGCAGAACTCGGCCTGCGTCTTTATGTCGAGCCCCTTGTGCTGCGCGTAGGAGCGGAGCATCTCCCAGTTCGGCACGATGAGCGCGGCCGGGAACTTTCGGCCGTTGCCGACGAGCACGACTTGGTTGACGAAGCGCGACTCTTTGATGCGCTGTTCGATGGGCTGCGGGGCGACGTACTTGCCGCCCGAGGTCTTAAACAGCTCCTTCTTGCGATCAATGATGCTCAAGTACCCTTCCGCGTGGAGCGTGCCGATGTCGCCGGTCTTGAACCAACCGTCGTCCGTGAAGACCTCGCGCGTCGCCTCCGGCTTGTTGTAGTAGCCGAGCATGACGTTCGGGCCGCGCGTCTCGACCTCGCCGTCCGAGGCCAGCCGCACCTCGACGTTCCGTATCGGGCGGCCGACGGTGCCGATGCGGTTATCCTCGTCGGGCGAGTTGACGCAGATGACGGGCGACGTCTCCGTCAGCCCGTAGCCCTGAACGACGGGGAGCCCCGCTCCGTTGAATATGTGGCCCAACTCTTCGGGGAGCGCCGCGCCGCCCGAGCAGAACAGGCGTATGCGCCCGCCCGTCGCCTCGCGCCACTTCGAGAAGACGAGGCGCGAGGCGAGCCTGTACTGAAGCGCGAGCAGCGGTGGCACGGGCCGTTTCTGAACGCGGAGGCGTGACCAGCGCTTAGCCACGCCGACAGACCAGGCGAGCAGTGCCGTCTTGACGCGCCCGCCCTCGGCCGCCTTGTCCTTGATGCGCGCGTAGATTTTCTCGAACAGTCGCGGGACGGCGATGACGAGCGTGGGGCGCACTTCGCGCATGTTGTCGCCTATGCGCTCCAGCGACTCGGCGAAGAAGACTCGCGCGCCGTGGTGTATGTACATGTACATCGCGCCGCGCTCGAATATGTGAGAGAGCGGCAGCACAGAGAGCGCAACGTCCTCGGGGTTGAAGGCCAGGCGGTCTGAAGTGTCTATTAGGTTCGAGACGACGTTGGAGTGAGTGAGCATCACGCCTTTGGGCTCGCCAGTCGTCCCCGAAGTGTAGATTATCGTCGCGTGGTCGTCGGGCTCGACCGCGCCGGCAAGCTCTTCCGCGAGCCCGGGCCTCTCCGCGTCGAGCGCCTCGCCGCGCCTCTCAAGCTCGGCGAGCGTGATGACGCCCGCCTCTTCGCCGCCCTCGCCCGTCATCAAAACGACCTGCCTGAGCGCGGCGCACTCCGCGAGCGCGCCCCTCACGCGCTCGTAAGCCTCGCGGTGCTGCGCGAAGAGGACTGACGAGCCCGAGTCGTCCATGATGTAGCGGACCTGGTTCGGCGCAAGCGTCGGGTAGATGGGGACGTCCACCACCCCTGCCGACTGGCAGCCCACGTCCACGAGCACCCACTCGGGCGAACTCTCCGAGATGATGGCCGCGCGGTCGCCGCGCCGCAAGCCCGAAGCGTAGAGGCCGAGGGCGATTGCACGCGAGCGGCGCGCTAACTCTTCAGAGGAGACAGCCCGCCACTCGCCGCCGTGCTTGCTGTTGAGCGTGTCTGGGCGCGCGTGCTTGCGCAGCGCCCTCGCGACCGCCTCGACCAGCGTGCCGGGCTCGCCCTGGTGCAGGGGTACGCGCTCGGGGCCTGCGGCCGGCGACCTGCGCGGCAACCCGGTCCCGACTTTGTCCCGCGTCGTCTCCATCATCGCGCGGCGCTCACCCCGTTGAA
>DASPKR010000263.1:0-2024 GCA_035627975.1 Pyrinomonadaceae bacterium
ATCCCGGAGACGCTCATGGAGTCGGAGCTGTTCGGCCACGAGCGCGGCGCCTTCACGGGCGCGGCCACGCGCCGCCTCGGCTGCTTCGAGCTTGCTAACGGCGGCACGCTCCTGCTCGACGAAATTTCGGAGATGCCCTTCTCGCTTCAGGCGAAGCTCCTGCGCGTTCTTGAAGACAGGAAGATAAGGAGGCTGGGCGGCTCCGGCGAGCTGCCAGTTGACGCGCGCGTGCTCGCGGCGACCAACCGCGACCCGACAGAGGCCGTGCGCCGCGGCAGCTTCCGCGAAGACCTGCTCTACCGCCTGAACGTCATCACGATTGACCTGCCGCCGCTCAGGCGCCGCAAGGAGGACATACCGCTCCTCGCGCAGCACCTCGCGACGCAGCTCGCCGAGCGGCACAACCGGCCCGCGCGCTTCCTCTCCCCCGCGGCCGTCGAGGCCTTGCAGTCGCACAGTTGGCCCGGCAACGTCCGCGAGCTTCGCAACGTCGTCGAGCGCGCCGTCATCATCTGCTCGGGCGACTGCATAGAGCGCCACCACCTAGCGCCCTACCCGCTCGACCAGCGGCAGCGCGCGCGCGAGCAGGACACGATAACGCTGCCCGTCGGCACCCCCATCGAGGAGGTCGAGCGGCGCATGATAATGCGCACGCTACAGAAGACCGAGAACAACAAGACGCGCGCCGCCGAGCTGCTACAGATAAGCCTGAAGACCTTGCACAACAAGCTGCGCCTCTACCGCGAGCAGGGCCTTCTGCCCGACGGGGAAGAGGCGCGCGCGCCCGTCCACTCCGGCCCGCACAACCGCCGCGAGTCCGACCGCACCGACCTGACTTAACGCCTTTAAGGATTGCCGGCGCGCGGCCCCGTCGGCCCGAGCAGCTCGCGCACGGCGGCGTCCAGCTGCGAGTCGCGCCCCGTGTAGCTCTCTCCGAAGGGGCGGCGCACGGGAACGTCAACGGGTCGCGGGTTGCGCTCCATGTTCTCGCCGCCGGCCGTCTCGATGCGCACGAACGGAAGGCGGAACACGCTGCCGTCTATGAGCGGCACGTTGCTCGTGAAGATTATCCAGCCCGACGTTGGCTCGCCCACCACCTTACCCAGCCGCAGGCTCCTGTACCCTTCCGTGAAGTCCTCCGCGTCCGAGAGTGAGTACTGGTCGGTGACGAGCACGGTCGGGAGTTCGAGAGCGCGCTGGCCGAGCACCGTGCGCGCGGGCGAGGTCGCCAGCCCCCGCGGCGTCATTCGCAGGTAGCTGCGCCGGGCCAGTACGTCAATCGCATAGACGTTGACGAAGCCGCCGTCGTTGTGGCGTATGTCCACGACGACGCCCTCGCGCGACTGGTTCTCTGCGTCAAGGTCAACGTGGAGCTGCGCGAGCGACGCCGAAGACATGTCGTACATGTGCACGTAGCCGAGGCGGCCGCCGCTCGCGCGCGTCACGTAGGCGCGTTTTTCGTCAACCCACTTCAGGTAGCGCAGGCCCTTCTCCGTCGCGACGCTCACCGGCCTCACGTCCAGCTCGCGTTTGTCGGCGCCCTCCGGCGAGGATGCGACCGTGAGCGCGACGCGGCGGCCCGTCTTGTAAGAGAGCAGCTCGTCGAGGTTAGTGCGCGCGTCAACCGTGCGCCCGTCCACAGCCACGACGTAATCGCCCGCGCGGACTGGTCGCGTGCGGTCGGTGTTAGCGGCGTCGCGCGCGAGCGCGGCCGGGCCGAGCGGGACGACTTCCGAGACGCGCAGGCGGCCCGACCTCTCGTACTCCTCGCGGTCGAAGTCTAGGCCCAGCCTCCCCGTCGCCGTCACCGCAGAGCCCTGCGGCGCCGACACGCCCAGGTGCGAGGCGTTCAACTCACCGACCATTAACCGCATCAGCCGCCGCACCTCATCCGGCGTGCGAGCGCCCGCGACGAACGGCAGGTACTCGCCGCGCTTGCGAGCCCAGTCAACGCCGTGATACCCGGGGTCGTAGAAGTTGTCGCGCATGTACTCCCAGCCCTGCTCGAAGACCTCTAACTTCTC
>DASPKR010000264.1:0-2246 GCA_035627975.1 Pyrinomonadaceae bacterium
ACCTCGCGCGCCTTCTTCCTGCCGCGCCCGTCGAGCTCCTCGAATGTGACCTTTAGCGGGACGATCTCGTCGTCGAACTTGCCGGCGTCCTGCGCGGCGGCGGCGCGCCGGTGCGACTGCAAGGCGAAGGCGTCCTGCTCCTCGCGCGAGACCTCGTACTTGCGCGCGACGTTCTCGGTCGCGAGCCCCATGTTGAGGTAGAAGTCCGGGTAGTGCTCGACGAGGTAGGGGTTGGGCCGGATATGGTGGCCGCCCATCGGTATCATTGACATCGTCTCGAGGCCGCCCGCGACCATCACTTCGGCGGCGCCCGAGCGTATGCGGTCGGCGGCGATTGCGATGGACTGAAGGCCGGAGGAGCAGAAGCGGTTGATGGTCATCGCGCTAGTCTCGACGGGGAGGCCGGCGCGTATGGCCGCTGCGCGCGCGACGTTCATGCCCTGCTCGGCCTCCGGCATCGCGCAGCCCATTATCACGTCCTCGACTTCTGTCTTATCCAAGCCCTCGGCGCGCCTGATGGCCTCTTCAATCACGGCCGCGCCCATCTCGTCCGGCCGCGTCTCGCGCAGAGCCCCCTTCGGTGCCTTCCCGACCGCCGTGCGCACGGCGGAAACGATGATTGCGTCTCTCATAAATGACCTCTCGTTAAAAACCGCGCGCTTCATAGACGTCTCACGCGCCCTTCTCGACGGCGACTTCCACCTCCGCGGCGTGTAAGACTTCCTTCAAGACCTTCGGGTCAATCGAGACGAGGAAGCCGCGCTTGCCGCCGTTGATGTAAATCTTCGGCAGCTCGAAAATCGTGCGCTCGGCGTAGATCGGCATCTGCGCGCGCGCGCCGAAGGGGCTCGTGCCGCCGACCACATAGCCCGTGTGCTTCTGCGCCTGCGCGAAGTCGCACGGGTGGACGCTCTTCACGCCGAGGTGGCGCGCGAGGCTCTTCGTCGAGACCTCCCGGTCGCCGTGCATCAGGACTATCAGGGGCTTCTTCGCGTCCGTCTCCATCACGAGCGTCTTGACGACCGCGTGCTCGTCAACGCCGAGCGATTCTGCCGAGTGGCGCGTGCCGCCGCCCTGTACGTAATCGTAGAGGTGCGGCTCGAACTCGACCTTCTTCTCGCGCAGCAGCCTCACGGCCGGCGTCACGGGGTAGCTCATAGCTTTAAGATTGCGGGAAGCCTTCCGTCCGGGTCACGCGCCGCGCCTGCTCGAAGTGCTTGCGCTCGTGCGCGACGACGATGCGGTAGGCGTCGAGCAGGCTGTAGGTGGCGACGGGCGAGACCGGCGACGTGACGATTACGCGCGCGAGGTCGCGGCCCGCGGTGGCGCGCATGCGCGAGGCCAGCTCCTCCTGGTGTGCGGCGAATTGCCTGATGATGTCTGGCCCGACGTCGCTCGACGCAGGCTCGAAGACGTGCGGCGCCTTCGTCCTCCTGCCCTTCTCGGGGTCGAGCGCGCGCAGAATCATGCGGCCGAAGAAGCCCGAGAGCGGCGAGACGCGCCCCCAGAGGCTCGGCCTGTGCTCGCCCGCCGCTATCCTCTCCATGTCGGGGAAGAAGCAGCGGTTGGTCTTAATCAAGTGGTCGAAGCACTGGCCGACGCTCCACTGTTCGGCCGACGGCTTCCAGTTTAGCTGCCGCGCGGAGAGCCCGCCGAACACTTCGCGCGCCTCCGTCGTGATTACGCCCAGCTCTTCGACGAGCACGGTTAGCTCGCCCTTCTTAACGCCGTTGGCCGTCGCGACGCCAGCGCTCATAACAACCCTCCCCCGCCTTCAGTTCCGGAGCGGCTTGCCGGTCTTGAGCATGTGCGCTATGCGCTCCTGCGTCTGGCGGTGGCCGCACAGGCTCAGGAACGCCTCGCGCTCGAGGTCTAAGAGGTACTGCTCGGGGACGCGCGTCTCGTGGTTGAGGTCGCCGCCCGTCAACACCTTAGCCAGCTTCTCGCCGATTAGCGCGTCGTAGTCGGAGATGAAGCCGCCGCGCTTCATCTGGTGTATGCCGAGCTTTAGCGTCGCGAGCGCGGAGTTCCCCAGCGCGAGCACGTCCGTGCGCTGCGGGGCTTGCGTGTAGCCTACGGAGGCGAGCGCGAGCACCTCCTGCTTAGCGTCGGCGATGAGGCGGTCGGCGTTCATCGAGTAGGAGTCCTCATCGCGGAGGAAGCCGTACTGCTTCGCCTCCTCGGCCGAGGTCGCGACCTTCGCGAGCGCGATGGTCTCGAAGGCGCGCTTGACGAAGGGGAAAGGG
>DASPKR010000265.1:0-2808 GCA_035627975.1 Pyrinomonadaceae bacterium
AGCCGTGCGGAGGCGCGTATGGAGGCGGCGTCGTGCGCGGCCTCCATCGGCCAGACGCGCTTCCTGAGCCAGTCGAGGAGCTCGAGGTCGTCGGCCGAGCCGCGGAAGAGCGTCTGGCAGAGGTGTACGTGCGTCTGCACGAAGCCGGGCAGCACAGCGCAGCCGCGCGCGTCGATCACGAGGTCGGCCGCCTCGCCGACCTCGCCGCCGACAGCGGCGATACGCCCGTCGCGCACGAACAGGTCGCCGCGCGCGACCACGCCCGCCGCCCCCATCGTGACGAGCGACCCGCCCTTTATGAGGATGGTTCCCGACATAGCCGCGAGATTATGCGCGCGCGCGCGCGCGGCTGTAAAGAAGATAAACCGGGAGCGGTTGCGGCCGGGTGAGACTTACGAACGGCGTGGATGCCTTCGTAACCCTCACCCGGCCGCTACCGCTCCCGGTTCTGAAATTGTGCCCTGCGCTTACTTCTTGCCGTCGGCCTTTGCCTCGGCCTTCGCGGGCGCGGTCTCCTCCTCAGCGCCGCCGCCGAGCGAGGGGATGCCGAGCGCCTTGCGCACGTCGTTCTCGACGCGGCGCAGCATCTCGGGGTTGTCCTTCAGGGTCTGCTTGGCGTTCTCGCGGCCCTGGCCCAGGCGCTCGCCCGAGTAGGAGAACCACGCGCCCGACTTCTCGACGATGCGGTGCGCGACGGCCAGGTCGAGCACGTCGCCCTCGCGCGAGATGCCCTCGCCATAGACGATGTCGAACTCGCACTCGCGGAAGGGCGGCGCCACCTTGTTCTTGACTATCTTGACCTTCGTGCGGTTGCCGACGAAGCGGTCGCCGTCCTTAATCGCGCCGATGCGGCGTATGTCAACGCGCAGGCTGGAGTAGAACTTGAGCGCGCGCCCGCCCGTCGTCGTCTCGGGGCTTCCGAACATGACGCCGATCTTCTCGCGAATCTGGTTGATGAAGATGAGGCTGGTGTTCGTCTGGCCGACGATGGCCGTGAGCTTCCTCAGAGCCTGCGACATGAGCCGCGCCTGAAGGCCGGGCAGCGAGTCGCCCATCTCGCCGTCGAGCTCGGCGCGCGGCACGAGCGCCGCCACCGAGTCAATGACGATGACATCCACGCCGTTCGAGCGCACGAGCGCCTCGGCTATCTCGAGAGCCTGCTCGCCCGAGTCGGGCTGCGAGATGAGCAGCTCGTCAACGTTGACGCCGAGCTTGCCGGCGTACTCGGCGTCCATCGCGTGCTCGGCGTCAATGTAGGCGGCGACGCCGCCCGCCTTCTGCGCCTCGGCCACGATGTGGAGCGCGAGCGTGGTCTTCCCCGACGACTCGGGCCCGAAGATTTCGATGATGCGGCCGCGCGGCACGCCGCCGACGCCCATCGCGGCGTCGAGCGAGAGCGACGTGGTCGAGATCGCCGGGATGTCAACGACCTCGCGCTCGCCGAGCCGCATGATAGAGCCCTTGCCGAACTTCTTTTCGATATTCAGGAGCGCGGCCTCAACAGCCTTGCCGCGGTCCGCGCCTGCTTTGCTATCTGCCATCGTTGCTATCACTCTTTCTCGTCCCCTTTTCTCACGCTTTTAAAGTCTGTGCCGTCCGAAAGACTCGGAGAGTGTAGCACAAACGGCGCGAGAATGGAACAGTGTTTCACGCCTGCAACAAAATATTTTTTCGCCTTGCAGGTCTGGGTGGGGTGATTTCGCAAGGCCGGGCCAATATACGCCAGCCGGCCCCGCAAGTCGAGTGAGCCTGCGCCGGAGCCCGATTTAAGGGATGAGCGAGCGGGCGAAGGCACCGACGCGGGCGACGAGGTCTGTGCGGCCGGCGCATTTTTCGATTTCAGAGACGAGGGCGGAGCCCACGACGGCCGCGTCGGCGTAGCGCCAGACTTCGGCGACCTGCTCGGGCGTTGAGATGCCGAAGCCTACGGCGACGGGCAAGGGGGTGACTTCGCGCACGCGCGAGACCAGGCGGGCGGCGTCGGCGCTCAGGTCTGTGCGCGCGCCCGTGACGCCCGCGCGCGAGACTGCGTAGAGGAAGCCTTTGGCCTGCGCGGCTATCATGCGGAGACGCTCGTCTGTCGTAGTCGGTGCGGCGAGGAAAATCTGGTCGAGCCCGTGGAGGGCGAGCGCGGCCGAGAAGCCCTCAGATTCTTCCGGCACGAGGTCAGTCACGAGCACGCCGTCAACGCCCGCGCGGCTCGCGTCCGCTGCGAGCCGCGCGGCGCCGTATTGCATGAGCGGGTTGAAGTAGCTGAAGAGGACGACGGGGACGCTGGTTTCCTTGCGCACGCCCGCGACCATTTCGAGGGCGTCGCCGACGCCGACGCCGCGGCGCAGGGCGCGCTCGCTGGCGCGCTGTATGACGGGGCCGTCGGCGACGGGGTCGCTGAAGGGGACGCCGAGCTCTATGACGGTCGAGCCGGCGCGCGCGAGCTCGACGATGAGGGCGCGGGTGGTTTCGAGGTCGGGGTCGCCAGCGGTCAGGAAAGGGATGAAGCCGCGGCGCCCGTCGGCCTTCAGGCGCGCGAAAGTCTCCGCGATGCGGCTCACTCCGCGCCCTCGCCAGCCCGCTCGGCCACGGTCTGCACGTCCTTGTCGCCGCGCCCCGAAAGGTTGACGAGGACGATCTGGCCGCGCTTCATCTCTCGCGCGAGCTTGAGCGCGTAGGCGACCGCGTGGGCCGATTCGAGCGCGGGGATGATGCCTTCGAGCCGGGAGAGAGCGCTGAAGGCTTCGAGCGCCTCGTCGTCGGTGGCCGAGACGTAATGGGCGCGGCCAGAGTCGTGAAGGTGCGCGTGCTCGGGGC
>DASPKR010000266.1:0-7667 GCA_035627975.1 Pyrinomonadaceae bacterium
CTCGGCCAGCCAGTTCATAGAAGTCCCCGACCTGAAGAAAGACCGGCTCGCGCTCTCGGGAATAGTGATGTAAGTCGTCGCGCCGAGCACAAGGCTCGAAGGCACGAACGCTAGCGCCACCCAGCGCAGGCGCCTCCGCCGCGTGAGCCCCGCGGCCCCTTCGTCAACCTCGCCCTCCGCGTCAACTCCCTCCCCGGCCGCCGCGCGCCGGCCCTTCGCGAGCGACACGAAGGCGCAGGCGACCACGAGCGCGCCGAGCACAAAATAGCCGGCCGCCCACAGGCGGCCCTGCCGGCCGAGCGTGAGCGCCGGCTCGAAGAGGAGCGGGAAGCCGAGGAGCGCGGCGAGGCTGCCGGCGTTGCTCGCCGCGTAGAGGAAGTACGGGTCTCCGGCCGAGCGGGCGCGCGTGCGCGAGTACCAGTTCTGAAGCAGCGGCGCGCTCGCCGACAGGACGAAGAAGGGCGGCCCGACCGTGAGCGCCAGGCTCGCGAGCAGCCACCCGACGGGGCTGCCCTCGGAAGGCACGCCGCCCGCGGTGGTCTCGGAGACGCCGAACGGGAGCGCGAGCGCCGCCGCCGCGAGCAGCGCCGCGTGCAGCACGGCCTGCCCGCGCGGCCCGAGCCAGCGCGTGACCGCGAGCACGTAGGCGTAGCCCGCCAGCAGCGCGGCCTGGAAGAAGAGCATGCAGGTGTTCCAGACCGCGGGCGTGCCGCCCAAGAGCGGCAGCACCATCTTGCCCACCAGCGGCTGAGACCAGAAGAGCAGAACCGCGCTCAGGAATAGCGTCGCGGCGAAGAGGAGGGACATAGCGTGAATGGTAAATGGTAAATGGTGAATGGCAACCGCTTTCATCCATTCACCATTTACCGTTCACTATTTGACCAGCTCGAAGTCTATCCACTGCGTCGCCATGCGGTGCTTGCCCTTGGCGAGCGTGTCGGTGACGATGACCTGTAGGACGTACTCGCCCGCGGGGAAGTCTTTGCCCAGTTGCAGGCGCGAGCCGGCGTGCAGCCGCCTCATGTCGGTCTGCGAGCCGGGGTCGTAGGCGTTGACGCTGCCGGTGAAGACAGGCTTGCCGTCGCGGAACAGCCGCGTCTGCGTCTGCAACTGCGGCTTGCCGGTCGCGCGGTCGAGCTTAGCGTTGTATATGTCGAAGTAATATTCGATGGGTATGCCGCCACGCATGCGCCGGACGGCCGGGCCGCTCAAGGGGTCTGCCCCCCCCGAAGGCCCCTCGGCGGCGGCGCCCTGCTGCTGCGGCGCCTGCTGCTGGCCTTGCGCCCCCGCCGGGCTCGTGCCCATCATCACTATTCCCGAGAGCGCGAGCCGGTCTTTCTTCAGGTCGGGGACTTCTATGAACTGGCTGGCCGAGCCGACCTTCTCGGTCTCTGCGTCGCGCACGGCGACGCGTAGCTGGTAGGCGCCCGGCTTCTTGACGGGGACTTTCACGACATAGACGAGCCCGTTGCGGCGCAGGAAGTCGTACATCTCGCCGCGCACCCGCACGGTCTCCGTGCGGTTGAGCGAGTCCACCACGACGCCGTTGTCGCCGAAGGTGACGGCCACCACGTCCATGACCATCTTGCGCCATCCGTCCGGCTCCTCCGTGAACTTAAAGTCGTTCACGTCTATGTGCATCATCGTGCTCACCTGGCTCATGTAGGCGGGCTTGCGCGACTTGGCCGTGGCCTCGGGGTCGGCGTCGCTCGTGAACAGCGAGGTGAGCCGGACGGGGACTTCACCGCGGATGAAGGGCGACGTGAGGGCCGCGAGTATTTGCTCGCGGCGAGTGCGGCGGACGGGGACGGCCTCCTCCTCTGTGAAGCCGTAGAAGCCGCCGCGCGTGCGAACCTTTAGGCCGGGGCGCTTGACCTTGACTTCGAGGTGGTTGAAGCGCACGCGCGTGCGCGCCGGGTCGAAGATGCTCTCGTCGGGGCGGAAGCCTATGAGGTAGTAGCCGCGCTGGTCGTCGAGCACCTTGCGGAGCCCGCCAGAGAGGTCGTTGTTGTTGTGTATGAAGAAGCCGCCGGTCTCCTGCGCCAGGTAGTTCAGGCCCGTCTTCGAGTTGAAGAAGGTCGAGCTGCGGCTCATGAGCGCCTGCGAAATCTGCATGGGCGTCATGCCGGCCGTGCTGTCGGCCGCCGTGAGGCCGAGCGTGGGCAGGCCGCGCGCGTCCATCGTGTAAACGACGACCGAGGCGCGGTTGGCGAGGTCAACGAGGCGGCGCAGCACTTCCATGACGCGGCCGCTCGTGCCGTCGCTGCGGAAAATCTGGAAGCCGTCGGAGAAGAGCACGACGGACTTGCGGCCCGGCAGGTCTTTGAGGCCGCGCACGATGTAGTTGAGCGCGCCCAGCGTGCCGACCGAGAAAATCTCCTCGCGGAACTCGTCTATCTCGTCGGCCGGAGAGGCCCGGCCCATAGAGTTGTCGTCGCCGCCCGCGCCCATCGTAGGGTCGCGCGTGACCGAGGGCGAGTCGCCTTCGAGGGCGGCGAAGGCGGCGACGCCCGCGCGCCCGCGCGGATACCAGCGCACGCGCTCGATCGCCGCGTAGAGCATCCGCTTGTCGGAGGTGAACTGCTGAAGCGCCCCGACGCCCGCGCTCGTGCGCATGATGGCGACCAGGTCGCCGGGCTGCATCTGCTCGTCCACGAACTTGCGCAGGGCGCTGCGTACGAAGTGCATGCTCTCGAAGGAGGTGCCGAGGTCGTCAACGACGAGCGCGATGGTTCGTCGCACCTGCTCGGCCTTGAGGGGCGCGGAAGGCGCGGGCGGCAGCGTCTTGTCGGCGGGCGGCGCGCCGGCGCGCGCCCCGCCCGTCGTAGGCATCCCCGTGGAGACGTAGGAGAAGTTCGTTATCGTCTGCTGCTTCCCGTCCACGAGAACCTCGAAATCCTCCGGCCGCAGGTCTGTCACCTGCTGCCCCTTCTTGTCGAGCACGACGGCGTCGAACTGCACCAGGTTCGAGGTGATGCGAACCACGTCGTCGTCGTCAACCTGCGGCGTCGGCGTCGGCGTCGGGCTCGGGGCCACGGACTGTTGCTGCTGCTGGCGCTGCGCCGGAGTCCCGGACTGCGAGAGGGCGGCGGCGGGCGAAAGGCTGAGCGCGAGGGCGAGTGAGATGATATTTCGCATGGCTTTTATGAATCGGGGGTCGGCGAGTGGCTAGCCCGTCGGGGAGGCGTCCCCAGGTTAGCGGCTGGCGTTTGCGGCGGGGATGTGCGATGCTCCCCGCTAAATCAACAAAGGCGACGGGGAGAGATTATGCCAGACCGCGCGAAAAACGGCGACATCGTGCGCGTGCACTACACGGGGAGGCTCGAAGGCGGCGAGACGTTCGACTCGTCGAGGGACGGCGACCCGCTCGAGTTCCGCGTCGGGGCGGGCGAGGTGATACCCGGCTTCGACGAGGCCGTGCGGGGCATGGCCGAGGGCGAGTCGAGGACGGTCGAGATAGAGGCGGACGACGCCTACGGCCAGCGCCGCGAGGGGCTCGTCGCGCAGGTCGAGCGCGCCTCGGCCGAGTTCCCGCAGGAGCCGCAGGTGGGCATGAACTTCATACTACCGCTCGAAGGCGGCAGCCAGCTCGAAGTCGTCGTCACGGAAGTCACGCCCGAGCACGTCACGATAGACGGCAACCACCCGCTCGCAGGCAAGAAGCTCATCTTCGACGTTGAGCTTGTCGAAATAAGCCGCGAGTAAAAAGCCGCGGGTTAAAATGAGAGGGGGGCGAAGGCCGCGTCGGCCTTCGCCCCCTCATTTACTTCCCTGCTCGTCGTCCTCTTCAGAGACCCCGAAGTAGTACATCCAGTCGGCCGTCTCAGACTCCCGGACGACGGAGGGGCGCCGTTCGTCGTCTTCGCCGCCCGCGGCGGCCGCGTCGTCGAGCCGCCTGCGGAACTCGCCCGAGCGCACGACCTCGACGCCGAGGCGGCGGACGTAGTCGGCGAGCGCGCGGTCGGAGGTGACGACCTTGAGAGTGCGCCGCTCGCGCGAGCTTTCGGCGAGCTGCTTGATGCGGGTGTCTGCGTCCGAGCCGCGCCCCGAGTAGTGTACGCGCACGCCCATGAAGTCTGAGCCGTCGGGGAAGAAGTCGTCGGGCGCGCCGTCGAAGACGACCTCTACACGGGCGCCCGCCGCGCGCGAGAATTGCACAAGCTCAGAGAGCAGCCGCCTGCGCGCGCCGGCGCGGTCTTTGTGCCAGCCGACGCGCTGCCCCATCACGTTGTTGCCGTCAACGAGGTAAGGCACTCTCTCCTATTAGAGCACGAAGTTGTAGGTGAGCACGCCCGAGACCTTGACGGGCTTGCCCGACAGCAGAGTCGGCGAGAAGCGCGCCTGCCGCGCGGCCTGCACCGCCGCCTGTTGAAGCAGAGGGTGGCCCGAGACGGCGCTCGCCGAGATGACCTTGCCCGACTCGTCAACGGTGACCTGCACCGTCACAGTCCCCTGAGCCCTCGCCGCCTTCGCTATCGGCGGGTACGTGGGCTGCGGCTTGCTCACGGCCTTGCCGTTGAGGACGCCGGCGCTGATGACCTTACTGCCGCCGGGGGCCGCCGGCGCGGGCGGTGGCGGGGGCGCGGGGCCTGCCGGCGTGCCCTCCTCGGCCTCGGCGCCCGGCTCGTCGCCGCCCGCGACGCTGACCATCTCGCCGCCCGGCATCTGCACGTAGGCGCGCAGTATCTGCCACTCGCCGCCCTCGCGCTGCATCGTGACGAAGTAGCGGCCGCTCGCCTTCGTGCCCTCGACCGAGACGGTGAAGCCGGCGAAGCCTCCGCCGCCAGCCTCGGTCTTGAAAGTGCCGACGGGGAAGCCCGTGCTCTTTATGTCGCCTAGCCTCGCGCGCGCCGCCTCGCTCCGTCGCAACTCGCCCTCCGCCATCTGGTAAGGCTCCGAGGACTTCATGGTGCTCTCGACGTACCTGTAGCCGAGGTAGATGGCGACGCCCGCCCCGACGCCGAGCATGACGAGCACGCCCAGGATAATCAGCAGAATCTTCCCCGCACGCGACTTGCGGCGCGGCTGCGCGGCGTAGCCGGGCGGCTGTGACGGCGGCGCCTGCTCCGGCCCGACGCCCCAGGAGGTTCGTATCTCCTGCTGCTGCGGCGGGACGTAAGGGGGCGGTTGCGGCGTCTGCGCGACGGGCTGGCCTGTTGGAGTCCCGCAGCGCGGGCAGAACTTCACGGCCGCTGGGAGCTGGCCGCCGCAGTTCAGACAGTTCATCGTCTCGTCCTCCGGGGGTTTTTTAAGGGCGCCGGGCCCGGCTCGCCCGTCACCCGGCCGGGCCGTAGTATCCCACAACCGCGCCGCGCCGGCACGGCCCGCAGCCCGAATCCATTTGACATCCGGGCGCCGCCTGTTTAACCTCTCTTCCGCTCAAACTCGCCGGGCGACGCCCTCGCTTCGGATCCGTCAACCGCTTTAGCACTAAAGTTCACACGTTAAGCGAACACTCCATACGCCGCGCGCCCCGGCCACTTCGCGGCCGCGACCGTCCCGGAATAACCCCTTTAAGGAGACTTACCCTTATGTTCCCGTGCAAGCCCTCCAGACTCCTGCGTGCGTCTTCGGCCGCCCTCGCGCTACAGCTCACGCTGCTCGGCGCGGGCTTGGCCTCCGGCGCCCACGCGGCCACGCGCCGGGCCCCGCGCGCCGCCGCTAAGGCCGGCCAGCAGACGCCGCCGCAGCCGTCGCCGTCGCCGCAGGCGCCCGCCACGGGCGCGGCCGCGCCGGCCGCCTCACCCGCCGCCCCCGCGCAGGCTCCCGCCGGGCCCGGCGCGCCGCCGCCGCAGGCCGAGAAGCCTTTCGCCGAGATAATCAAAGACGCCGAGGTGATAAAGGGCCTCTTCACCATCTACCGCAAGGACGAGAAGGTGATGATGGAGATAATGCCCGAGCAGTTCGACAAGATCTTCCTCATCTCGCCGACGATGGAGTCCGGCATAGGCGAGCGCGGCTTCCTGAGCGCGCAGGTCATGCAGGAGTTCGCCTTCTCCCTGCGCCGCAACGGCAAGAACGTGCAGCTCGTGGCGAAGAACGTCAACTACCGCGCGGGCGACAAGGCGGCCATACGCCGCGCCGTTGACCGCTCGTTCGCCGACTCCGTCATAAGCTCGGCGAAGTTCGAGAGCCAGCCGCACCCCGACCGCAAGAGCGTCCTCGTTGACCTGAGCAGCTTCCTGCTCACAGACCTCCCGCTCATCGGCTACGCGCTCGAGAGCGTCTATCGCATCCCCTACCGACTTGACGCCAAGAACAGCGCCTTCGCCGGGGTGAAGGGCTTCCCCGACAACGTCGAGATAGAGACGCTTTTGAACTACTCGGTCGAGCGCCCGCCGCTCGCGCCGCTCACGCCGTCGCCGGTACCGATGCCGCGGCCGCCGCTCGCGCCGCCCGACCTGCGCGGCATACAGTTCCGCGTCCGCTACAGCCTCTCGTCCATCCCGCAGACTGCTTACCGGCCGCGCCTGGCGGACGACCGCGTAGGCCACTTCGCCACCATCTACCAAGACTACACGGACGACCGCGAGGACACGCCCTACGTCCGCTACATCAACCGCTGGAACCTGGTCAAGAAAGACCCCTCGGCCGCGCTCTCCGAGCCCGTCCAGCCCGTCGTCTTCTGGATGGAGAACGCGATACCGGAGAAGTACCGCAAGGCCGTCGCCGACGGCGTGCTGATGTGGAACAGGGCGTTCGAGCGCATAGGCTTCAAGGACGCCGTGCAGGTCAAGCAGCAGCCCGACAACTCCGACTGGGACCCGGCCGACGTGCGCTTCAGCACCATACGCTGGTTCATAGCGACCGACGCCGGCTTCGCCATCGGCCCGTCGCGCGCCAACCCCTTCACGGGCGAGATATACGACGCCGACATAAGCTTCAGCGAGGCGATGACGCGCGGCGTGCGCAGCGAGTTCCAGGAGTTCGTTGACCCGCTCGCGAATGAGACGCAGACGAACGCCATGGAGGTCTTGCACTCCCTGCGCGGCCGCTTCGGCACCTGCAACTACGCCAACGAGGCCGCGCGCGAGGCGTCCTTCGGCTACCAGATGCTCTTGACGCGCGGGCTCGTCAGCAAGGAGGAGGCCGAGGAGCAGTACGTCCGCGACTTCCTCACGCACGTCACCGCGCACGAGGTCGGCCACACGCTCGGCCTTCGCCACAACTTCCGCGCCAGCACCCTGCACCCGCTCGACAAGCTCCAGGACACGGCGCTCACCAACGCCGAGGGCCTGACCGGCTCCGTGATGGACTACACGCCCGTCAACATCGCGCCCAACGGCGCCAAGCAGGGGCAGTACTGGCAGACCACGCTCGGCACCTACGACTACTGGGCCATCGAGTACGCCTACAAGCCCATCGCCGCTTCGAGCGTCGAGGGCGAGCGCGCCGAGCTCAACAAGATCGCCTCGCGCGTCGCCGAAGCCAAGCTCGCCTACGGCACGGACGAGGACGTGTTCGGCTTAGACCCCATCGGCATCGACCCGCGCACGAACCGATGGGACTACGCCGCAGACCCGCTGCCCTGGTACGAGACGCGCACGAAGCTCGTGCACGAACTCTGGGACAGCCTCGAAGCTAAGTTCGCGCAGCCGGGCAAGCGCTACCAGAAGCTCCGCTACGCCTTCAACGGCGGCTTCAACGAGCTGTCGAACGCGATGATG
>DASPKR010000267.1:0-7556 GCA_035627975.1 Pyrinomonadaceae bacterium
CACGCCCCCGCGCCGAGAGTCAAGATATGCTGCGTCGGCAGCGTCGGCGAGGCTTGGGCGGCGATACGCGCGGGCGCCTCCGCCATCGGCCTCGTCTCTGAGATGCCGAGCGGGCCCGGCGTCATCAGCGAAGGGCTGATAGCCGAGATAGCCGCGGCCGTGCCGCCCGCCGTGACCACCTTCCTCCTGACCTGCAAACAGGACGCGGGCTCGATCATCGCGCAGCAGCGCCGCTGCCGCGCCAACGCCCTACAGCTCTGCGACCGCGTCGGCGAGGGCGTTTACGCGCGCCTGCGCGACGCGCTGCCCGGCGTCTCGCTCATACAGGTCGTTCACGTCACCGGGCGCGAGTCGGTCGCAGAGGCCGTCGCGGCCTCCCGCCACGTTGACGCGGTACTGCTCGACTCCGGCAACCCCTCGCTCCCCGTCAAGGAACTCGGCGGCACGGGCCGAGCGCACGACTGGGCCTTGAGCGCCGAGATACGCGAGGCCGTCCCTGTCCCGGTCTTTCTCGCGGGCGGGCTGCGGCCCGAGAACGTCGGCGAGGCCGTCGAGCGCGTCCGGCCCTTCGGCATAGACGTTTGCAGCGGCGTCCGCACCGGCGGCAGGCTCGACGAAGAGAAGCTCGCCGCCCTTTTCGACCGGCTGAAGGCATGACTCTCTGCATGGGCAACGGGAAGGTCAGAGGGATTCTGTTCGACCTGGACGGGACGCTGCTCGACTCGTTCCCTTCGCACTTCGAGGCGTACCGCGTCATGTTCGCGCGCTACCGCATAGAGATTTCCGAGGAGAGCTTTCTGGCCGCCTACTCGCCGAACTGGTATCACACATACGAGGCGCTGGGCCTGCCCGGCGAGGTCTGGGAGGAGGCGAACTCCCACTGGGTCGAGGCCGCCGCCGCACTGCCGCCGCTCCCCTTCCCCGGCGCTGCCGAGACGCTAGAGGCGCTCGGCAGCTCCTACGAGCTTGGCGTCGTCACCTCCGGCTCGCGCGGGCGTGTCCTGAGAGATTTGGAGAGGACGGGGATAGGCCGCTTCTTCCGGGTGGTAGTCACGGGCGACGACGTGCGCGAGCCTAAGCCCGCGCCCGAAGGGCTGGAGTTGGGGCTCGCGCGGATGGGCCTCTCGCCCGGCGAGGCCGTCTATGTCGGCGACGCGCACGCCGACTACGAGATGGCGCGCGCCGCGGGCGTCGAGTTCCTCGGCATCCCCAGCTCGTTCGCGAGCCTCAAGGGCGACCACCCCTGCCGAAAGGTTCTGTCAATCACAGACCTAGTCGAAGTCTTCAAATGACAGACGACTCCCCGACAAGCGTTGACCTTGAGCACGTCAACCGCGCCGTCCGTTTCGCGCTCGAAGCCGAAGCCGCCGGCAACCTGCCCATCGGCGCCGTCATAACGCTCGGCGGCGAGGTGGTGGCCGGCGCCGGCAACGCCGTCCTCGCGCCTGTCTATCATCCGGGCCGCCACGCGGAGATTGAAGCGCTGCGGCTCGTCCCCCCCGCGCTCTGGCCCCGCGCGCGCGAGATGACCTGCTACACGACGCTCGAGCCGTGCGTGATGTGCATGGGGGCGCTGCTGCTGCACGGCGTCGGCCGCGTCGTCTTCGGCTCGACGGACGCGGAGGGCGGCGCAGGGCCAGTGCTCGCGCACCTGCCGCGCTACTACGCGGGCGGGCGCGGAGCCCCGCGCTGGGTCGGCCCCGTCGCGCCCGAGGCGTGCGACCCGCTCTTCGACCGGGCGCGCGCCCGCTTCGACTCGCTCCCCTGCGGCAGAGACCATTTCTAAGTGCCGCGGCGAGAAGTTCGTTGACACGCGCGGCGCCGGCTATTTAACATCTGCCGACTCGAAACAGCCGCGACGCTTTCCGCCGGCGCAGAACCGAGTCCGAACCGGCGATTCCACCTCGCGCGAGACGCCGCGACCGTGCGGCGCGGTCACAATCAAAACAGGAGAATAAAATGGGTTCCCCCTTTCCCAGCAGGCGCGCGGCGACCGCGCTCGTCCTACTCCTTCTCGCCTTCGTCCCCGCCACGCGCGCGCAGACGCAGATCACGGCAGGCACCGTGCAGGGAACGATTGAGGACGCCAACGGCGCCGTCGTGCCCGGCGCCACGGTCGAGGTCAAAAACGTAGGCACCAACCTGACGCGCACGCTCACGACGGACGAGGGCGGCCGCTTCGTCTTCCTGCAACTCCCGCCGGGCCGCTACACGCTGACGGCCTCGAAGCAGGGCTTCGCCACGCTCGCGCAGGAGGAGTTCACCGTCAACGTCGGGCAGGCCGCCACCCTCGACCTCGTGATGAAGGTCTCGCAGATAGAGGAGAGGATAACGGTCTCGGCCGTGCAGACCGTTGACACGGCGGCCACGCAGACGACGACGACCATCGAGGAGCGCTCGGTGGCGAACCTCCCCGTGCTCGGCCGCAAGTTCGAAGACCTTCTGACGCTCACGCCGAACGTCTCGATAACGCAGGGGCCGGACGGCGATGAGATAAACTTCGCCGGCCAGCGCGGCGTCTTTAACAACATAAGCCTCGACGGCGGCGACTACATGAACGGCTTCTTCGGCGAGCAGGCCGGCGGCCAGCGCGCCGCCATTGACATCCCGCTCGACGCCATCAAGGAGTTCCAGGTCATCGCCACGGGCGCAACGGCCGAGTTCGGGCGCACGGCCGGCGGCGTCGTCAACGTCATCACCAAGTCAGGGACGAACCAGTTCCACGGGAGCCTTTTCCACTTCCAGCGCCTGGAAGCCCTCACCGCGAACACCTCCGACGGCAAGCCCCTGACGGACTTCCACCGCGAGCAGTTCGGCGGCAACGTAGGCGGCCCCCTGAAGAAGGACAAGGCCTTCTTCTTCGTCGCCTACGAGCAGATTTTCGAGAACCTCACGCGCGCGAACCTCTCCGAGCAGGTCGGCGACACGCCCTGCCCCGTCACCGCCCCGACCATCATCGCGAACGAGGCCGCCATCAACTCGAACACCGACTGCCAGCGGCTCGCCCTCCTGAACTTCATAAGCGCGACGCGCGGGCAGGAGGAGGGGCTGCCGGTCGAGCGGCCCATCAGGAACTCCGCCATCCTCGGCAAAGTTGACTGGGACTTGACGAGCAACAACCGCCTGACGCTCTCGCACAACTTCGACTACTCGAAGAACGAGAACCAGACCTTCGACGTGGCGACCTACGGCAACTCCGCGAACGGCATCGAAGGCCCCTCGAAGATTCACGCCTTCAACGCGAACCTGTTCACGACGCTCTCGCCCACCAAAGTCAACGAGTTCCACTTCACCTACGGGCGCGAGGAGCGGCCGCGCTCGGCAGTCCCCTCGAACGTGCCGGCCGACACGGCGATGGGCTTCGCCACCACCTTCCGCTTCGGCAACCCCTTCTTCCTACAGCCCGCCGTGGACGAGGTCTTCTGGCGCACGCAGGTCAAGGACAACTTCTCGATAGTCTCGGGCCGCCACACCGCCAAGTTCGGCGGCGAGTGGGTTCACAGCCTCAACTCGCAGGTCTTCCGGGGCTTCTTCACCGGGCGCTACATCTTCGACAGCGTGACCGGCTTCCTGCGCTACGCCTCGCCGGCCGCGCCCGGCGGCTTCGGCCCCTCGACCGTCGCCTGCTCTAACGGCACATACGTCACCGCGCCCGCGACCTGCCCGGCCGGCACGACGCCGACGGGAGGGCCGCTCCTGCTCTACCTGCAGGGCGCCGGCCGCACGGGCCCCGCGACGGACGCCGCCGGCTTCTCCGAGATTGACAACGAAGACATCGCGCTCTTCGCGCAGGACAAGTGGCAGGCGCGCTCGAACCTCACGCTCAACTTCGGGCTGCGCTGGGAGGCGCAGATTTTCCCCGGGCCGGTCGTCCCCCCCGAGGAGACGGCCTACGGCATCTTCCTCGGGGACCCGCGCTTCCCTTCCGACGGCACGCTCCCGAGCCAGAAGAAGATGTTCCAGCCGCGCGTCGGGCTCGCGTGGGACATAGGCGGCAACGGCCGCTCGGTGCTTCGCGCCAATTACGGCATCTACAACGCGCGCCAGAATATGCTCAGCCAGGTCGGCTCGATAACGACTAACGGCGTGCAGCAGCAGACCATCTTCCTCAACACGCCGATTATCGCCTCCGGCGTCCCCGGCCCCGTGTGGCCCGGCGTCGTGACGCCGCCCTCGACTGCCGCCTCCTGCACGGCCGGAGGGGTGACGAACCCGTTCCCCTGCTTCTCGGGCGTCAGGGTCTTCAGCCGCGACTACGCCAACCCGCGCATCTACACCACCAACGTCGCCTTCGAGCAGGAGCTCGCCCGTGAGGTCTCGCTCTACCTCGACTTCACGCACGCGAAGGGCGTGCACCTCACTCGCTTCCTCAACGTAAACCGCAACAACTTCTTCACGCCCTTCCTCGGCGAGGTGATGGTGACGAGCGCCAACGGCAAGTCGCTCTACCGCGCCTTCACGGCGGGGCTTCGCAAGCGCTTCAGCCGCGGCTACCAGTTCGAGATGAACTATACCTTCTCGAAAGACTTGGACGACGACTCGAACGAGCGCGACCCGTTCACCGACCGCGCCTTCGACATCAACAACCTTCAGCTCGACTACGCGCTCTCAGACCGCGACATACGCCACCGCTTCAACTTCTTCTCGAACTTCGACATTCCGGGCGGCTTCGACCTGAACGCCCGCATTCAGGCGCGCAGCGCGCAGCCCATCACGCCCGTCCCGCGCACGGCCACGAACCGAAACACGCTTCGGAAGAACAACGAGTACTTCTCCTTCGATTGGCGTTTGCAGCGCCCCTTCCACTTCTCGGAGTCGGTAGCGATCATCCCCATCGTCGAGATGTTCAATACCTTCAACACCGAGAACAACATCAACCCGCTCGTCACTCCGGGGCTCTTCAACTTCGACGGCTTCCTCCGCCAGGGCGTCGGCGACCCGCGCCAGGTACAACTCGCCGTCAAGCTTGTCTTCTGAGGGAGGCGAGAAAACGCGAAAAGGGGGAGGGCCACGGCCCTCCCCCTTTTTTGTTGCGCCCCGCCTTCCCCTTAGTCCGCGCCCCACTTCGAGGGGTCGTGCTCGATATAGACGTACTTCCACGCGTGGAGAGTGCCGGGGTTGGCGTACATGCCTTTGACGTAGGGCTTCTTCATCCAGTTCGTGCCGGGCGTCCAGATGGGGATGACGGGCTGCGCGTCGAGGAGGAACGCCTCGGCCTTGGCGAGCAGCTCGTAGCGCTTCGCGGGGTCGAGCGTGCGGTTGGCCTCGTCGAGCATCTCGACGTACTTCGGGTCAGACCAGCCCGTGCCGTTGTTGCCGCCCGCCGTGTAGAAGAGGCTCAGGAACGTGACCGGGTCCATGTAGTCCGCGCCCCAGCCCGAACGGGCGAAGCCCTTGTACTCGAGCTTGGGCCTGGCGCTCAGGAACGCCTTGAACTCCATCGCGCGCAGGGGGATGGTGATGCCGAGGTTCTGCTTCCACTGCGCCTGAAGCATCTCGGCCTGCTGCCGGACGGACTCCTGCGCGTTGAAGGCAATCTCGACCTCGCCCGCCGGGAACTTCTTCGGGTCGAACTTGCCCGAGGCGTCGCGGTAGCCTGCCTCGGCGAGAAGCTGCTTGGCGCGCTCCGGTTCGAAGCCGTCGCCGGCCGGCTGCGGGTAGCCGGGGAATATGCCCTCGGGGGAGAAGGCCGTCAAAGGCTTAACTATCCGCTTCCACACTGCGAGCGCGCGCTTGTCTAAGGCCATGTTGAAAGCCTTGCGCACGCGCACATCGTCCATCGGCGGCTTCTTTGTGTTGATGACGTAATACTCGATGGCCGCCTCCGGCTTGTCCATATAGTCCTTGAGGTGGCGCACAGAGTCTGTCCAAGAGGCGGGGACGACGTGGTTGGGCGTGGCGTCAACCTCTCCGGCCTTGTAGAGGTTCATTACCGTCGTGTTGCTCTCCGACGGGTAGAACCTTATCTCGTCGAGGCGCACGTTCGCGGCGTCCCAGTACATCGGGTCGCGCTCTACAACGATCTGGTCGTAGGGCTTCCACTCCTTCAGGCGGAACGGGCCGCTCGTGACGATGTTGCCGGGCTTCGTCCAGGCGGCGTTGCCGTGCTTCTCGATTGCGCGGCGCGGGACGGCGCGGAAGAACTGGAACGGCAGCACGCTCAGGAAGAAGGGCGTCGGCTGCTCCAGGACGAAGCGCACGGTGTAGTCGTCAACGGCCTCGACGCCAACGTCCTCGGCCGTGACCGGCACGAGCTCCTTGCCGGCGATTAACTCTTTGAGGCGCGGGTTGGCCTTGAACTCCTTCTCGCGCCCCTTCTCGTCGCCGGCGACGACGAGCCGCTTCGGCGCGTGCGGCTTCTCACCGGCCGGCGTCGCGGCGGGCGGCGCGGCTTCCGACTCTTCGAGGAAGCGCCCCGTCGCGGGGTCGCGCACGAACGCGGCGCCCTCGTTATAAGCCTGGCCGTTCTTGAGGTAGTAGCCGAAGGGCGCGTTGCGCGAGGCGAGGGCGGGCGCGAGCCCCCGCCGCACGGTATAGACGAAGTCGTGGGCGGTCAGCTTTTCGCCGTCAGACCAGCGGGCGTTCTTGCGCATGAAGAAGACGAACTCGGTCGAATCCTCGTTGATCTTCCAGCTCTCGGCGACGGCCGGTATCGGCTCCATCGTCTTCGGGTCGTACTCGACCAGGCCCTCGTAGAGCGCCATGTAGATGCGCGCCTCGGGCTGGCCCGTGCTTATCTGCGGGTCGAGCGACTCCGGCTCCGAGCCCGTCACGTAGCGGAGCACCTGGCCGGGCGGCGGCGTCACCTTCCCGAAATACTCCGAGCGCGCGGCCGTGTTCGTGCAGGAGGCGAAGGCGAGTGCGGCGAGCGCGACGGCTGCGAGCGCGGCGCAGCACGTGCCGAAGGGGTGCGGCTGTCTTTCTCTTTTCATGGCGCGCGTCTCCGGGCGACTTTGAAAGGGCTTCTGGCTGAAGGGTCTTAACCGGCGGCTCTTCGCGCCGGGGCGGTCGGGGTCGCCGTGGCGCGTCTCCCATTATGCCACAACGCGGCCCGAAAAAGTTTTGCCACGAAAGGGCGGCGGCCGGTGTTCTCACAGTAAAGCAGCGGTTATTCGACTCGCTGACAAAGACCTTCGAGAGGAGTGACAGAAACAGTTATGACACGCCGCACCTTCGCCAACTCTCTATCGGCCGTAGCCCTCTTCCTCGCGTTCGCCTCCACCGCCGCGGCGCAGGACTTCCAGCGCACATACAACCCCGGCCCCGGCGGGTCGGTCGTCATCACGAACGTATCCGGCGACGTCAACGTCGCCGGCCACGACGCGCCCGGCGTCACCGTCACGGCGTTCAAGGAGGGCGCCGACCGCGACCAGGTTGAGGTCGAAGACCTGAGCAGCGGCGGCCGCGTCGAGCTTCGCGCCAAGTACCCGCGCAACTGCAACTGCGACGCGAGCGTCCGCTTCGAGGTCAGGGTTCCCCGCTCGGGCGTGAACATCGAGAGGATTTCCACCGCGAGCGGCGACATCTCGGCGCGCGACTTCGCGGGCGACGTTAAG
>DASPKR010000268.1:0-2320 GCA_035627975.1 Pyrinomonadaceae bacterium
GACTGGGAGCGGCTCAGGCTCGAAGACATACGTGACAACGCGACGCTCATTGACAATTCGCTCCACTCGCTTCTCATACACCTCTACGGAACGGCCGCGCTCGCCCTGCCCCCGCTCGCGGCGGGGCGCGACGAGGTTGACGCCGTCATCAGGTTCACGCTGCGGCTCGGCTTCGTGGCCTTCCTCGTATATCAATTCGTAAGGCTCCCGCGCGACTTCGCGCCGGCGGCCTTCGCAGAGAAGGCGCTGCTAGTCCTCTTCGTGCTCATCTGCGTCGTAAGCTCGAAGTTCAACGCCTGGTACTTGGGGATGCTGCTTCCGGCGGCGCTGATGCTAGAGGAGGGGCGCGCGCTCAGGCGCGTCACGGTGGCGGTCTCCGGGGGCGAACTGCTCTCGCTCACCTTCTTCAAGCAGGCGTACATGCTCAACTACTTCGCGATGGTGCTCGTGCCTGCCTGGCTCGCCTTGAGAAAGAACTGCGGGCGGGCCCGAGTCACGAACGACCCGGGCCCGCCCGCAGGCGCGCTGCACGAACTTTAGCGCCCGGAGGCGCTAGCCCTTCAGCCTCTTTATCTCCTCCGTGAGCGCGGGGACTACCTCGAAGAGGTCGCCGACGATGCCGTAGTCGGCGATGTCGAAGATGGGCGCCTCGGGGTCTTTGTTGACGGCTACGATGGTGCCTGCGTTCTTCATTCCGACGAGGTGCTGTATGGCGCCCGAGATGCCGAGCGCGATGTAGAGCTTGGGCGCCACGGTCTGGCCCGAAGAGCCTATCTGCCTGTCAATCGGGAGCCACCCGGCGTCGCAGATGGGCCGCGACGCGGCGATGTCGCCGCCGAGAGCCTCGGCCAACTTCTCCGCGAGCGCCAAGTTCTCCTGGCTCTTGATGCCGCGCCCAACGGCTACGATGACTTCGGCCTTCGTCAGGTCAACGGCCTGCTTGACCTCCTGGAACGGCGGCTCCGGCCTCATGCGGGCCTCGCCGACCTCGACGCGCACGGGCTCGACCGGCGCGCCCTGGCCGCGCTCGGCGTGGTCGGGGCGGTAGGCGCCAGACTGGAACGTAACGAAGGCGGGCTGCCCGCCCTTAGCGATAACGTCGGCGTCCATCTTGCCTAGGAAGATGCGGCGCGTGAAAGTGACCTGCCCGCCCTCGGCCTTCATCCGAATGCAGTCGCTTATAAGCCCCTTGCCGAAGCGCGCCGCCAGCTTCGGCGCGAAGTCGCGCACGAGGTATGTGTGCGGCATCACGACGTAGCTCGGCGACGTGTGGCGCACGACCTGCTCCATCGCCTCGGCGTAGGCGTCCGGCGTGTAGTCGGTCAGCCGCTCGTGCTCAGCAGAGATGACGCGGGCGAGGTTATAGCCGGCGACCTCCTCCGCGAGCGAGGGGCCGCCGCCCAGGACGACGGCCGTCACCTGCTGCCCCACGGCCGCGCCCAACTGCTGCGCGGCGGCCACGGCCTCGAAAGAGGTCTTGTTGATGGCGCCCCCGCGCTGCTCGATGAAAACTAGGATTCCTTCACCCATAAAATAGCCTTCGGCAATAACCGGTAAGAAGTAAGCCCCTGACAGCTTCTAAATGATGCGAGCTTCGCTGCGCAGCTTTTCGGCGAGCTGAGCTGCGCCGGCTTTGGCGTCGCCGTCGCCGAGGAACTGCGTCTGCTTCGTCTTCTCGGGCAGGTATATACGCTCGATGGACTGGAACTCGCCGCCCGAAAGCGCCTCGGCCGCGGCGGCGACCTCGCGAATCTCCTTCTTCTTCGCCGCCATGATGCCCTTGAGGGTCGCGTAGCGAATCTGGCTTATGCCCGACTGTATCGTGAGCAGCGCCGGCAGAGGCATCGTGTACCACTGATACCAGCCGCTCTCCAGCTCGCGCTTTACGCGGAACTCCTCGCCCGAGGCGTCAACCTCTATGACGATGGTCGCGTGCGGCAGGCCCAGAAGCTCGGCGAGGATGACGCCCGTCTGCGCGTAGCCGTAGTCGTCGGACTGCAGGCCCGTCATCACCAAGTCGGGCTGCTCGCCGCGGACGGCCTCGGCGAGCGCTCGCGCCGCGACATATGGGCCTGCGCGCTCAATCCCCTCGCCCGTGACGTGTATGGCGCGGTCGGCGCCGCGCGCCAGCGCGTCCTTGATGACGGCCTTAGCGCGCTGCGGCCCCATCGAGCAGACGACGACCTCGCCGCCCTTCTTCTCCTTGAGCCTGAGCGCCTCTTCGAGCGCGTAGCCGTCCGACTCGTTCACCTCGAACGAGAGGTCGCCCTCCTCTATCCACTTCCCCTCGCGGTTCACGCGCAGGACTGCGTCCTTGTTC
>DASPKR010000269.1:0-17857 GCA_035627975.1 Pyrinomonadaceae bacterium
GACTTAAACAGCGGATTGCGCTTTCCGACCGACGCGCAGAGAGGCGGCCCCGGCAGGGGCCGCCTCTCTGTCGTATGCCGTGGCCTTCACTTGACGAAGACGCTCGCCGTGTTCGAGTAGCCGGAGTCGCCCCCGGCGTTCGAGGCGCGCACGCGGTAGTGGTACGTGCTCCTGCCCTGCAGGGTCGTGTCCGTGTAGGTCGTCACGCCCGTGCCCACGGTGCCTATCTCGACGAAGCCGCCGGTGGCCGAGATGGAGCGCTCGACGCGGAAAACCTGCTCGTTGTCGGAGTTGTCCGTCCACGTGAGCATGACCTCGCGCTTGTTGGGGCTGCTGTTGCCGGGCGCCTCGGCCGCGAGGCCCGCGGGCGCCGCGGGCGGCTCGACGGGCGTCGCGTCGCACGAGGCGTTGCCGACCAGCGTGTAGGGGTAACCCCTCTGCACGTCGTCCACCACGCCCGTGTAGCCGAAGACTTCGGAGACGCTGACCACGCGCGTCTCCGCCATGATGCCGTAGATCATCTGCCCCACGGCGAAGCCCGGCCCCGTCTTCTCGGGCGACATGACGACGCGTATGGTGCCGTCGGCGAAGTACTCGCCGCCGTCCGCCTCGCCGTCAATGACGGGGATGCGCTCGCCCCTCGACCCGTAGTTGTAATGACCGTAATCGAAGACCGGCCCGCGCAAGGGGTCGAGCGTGTTCATCCCGACGAAATACTCGCCCGCGTAGAAGCCGGAGAACATCACCCTCCATTCGGCGTTCGGCGGCAGGCTGCCGAGCGAAGCGACCTTGAGCGTGAAGACGAGTTTGTTGTCGAGGTCGCCCGGCTCGGCCACGGCGGCCCAGAGTATGTCGTACTGCGCCAGCAGCGCGTCGCCCCTCGGGTCGTCCGTGACCTGCACGCCGGGCAGCCTACACGGGTCTCCGAACGTCTCGCCCGTGCTGCCCTCGTCGCCCGTCTGCGCGAGCGCGGCGGGCGCGGCCGAGGCCAGCAGCAGCAGGAGCGCGAAGGCCGCGCCGAGCAGCCGGCCCGCCAGCGCGGCGGCGTGTGTCTCTAAGCGGTGTGCGTGAATCATCTGCGTAAACCTCCCTCCGGACTTTTCGCCTGGGCGGCGATGACGGGCGCCGCCTCGCGCTGGAAAGACGACGCACACCCTGTTTCATTTTCGGGGAAAATTCTTCCGTCTAAGGGGAGTCTCTATGCTGCGCAGGTTAGCGCCAGGGGGTTGAGGAAAACTTGAGCCGCCGCCGGGCTTACCAGCGGCCGAGGAGGACGAACGGCGACCAGAAGAAGGGGTGGGGCCGCTCTTTCATCAAATTCAGTTGGGCTGAGCGGAGCGCCGCGGCCGGGCGCTGCCCCGCGAGCAGGTGCGCGTAGAAGTCGCGCATGAGATCGGCGGTGGCTTCGTCGTCAACAGTCCAGAGGCTCAAGATAAGCGTGGGCGCGCCCGCGGAGAAGAAGCCGCGCACCAGGCCGATCAACTCGTCGCCGGGCGCGACGCCGCTGACGCCCGTCTCGCACGCAGAGAGCGTGACGAGGCGGCCGCGGAAGTCGAGCGTGTAGGCGTCGCGCACGGTCAGCCAGCCGTCGCCGAGCTTGAGGGAAGAGAAGAGCGGGTTGTCGGGCCGGAACTGCCCGTGGCAGGCGAGGTGCAGAACGTCCGCCTGCGGCGCGTGCTCGCGGAGGGCCGCGAGCGTGGCCTCCTCGTCCAGGAACGCGACCGAAGAGGGGAAGAGCGGCGCGAGCGCGCGTATCTCGTCGCGCACGCGCGGAGTCTCTTCGTCGGCCACGCCGAAGAGGGCGGCGCGGCCGAACCGGCCCTCGGGCCGCGCGAGGCAGTGGCGCAGAACGCCCGCGCTAGGCGCGTAGGAGAATTCGCGGCGCTCGACGGCGTAGGCCCCGCCGTCGTGAAGCGCGTGGAAGGGGACGTAGTGGAGCGCGCGGTGAGGGACGACGACGACCCTGCGGTCTCCCGTCAGAGCCTCAAGGGGGCGCAGCAGCATGTCGTAGAGGCGTGCCAGGTGCGCGCGCGCTCGCTCGTCGAGGCGCGAGAGGTGCGAGCGCATCCGCGCCGAGCCGTAGCGCAGCGACCCTATCTGGAAGCGGAACTGTGCGAGCGCCTCGGCCACGTCCGACTCGCGCGCGATGCTCTTCACGACCTCGACGCCCCCGCCCGTGACGACGAAGGCCAGAAGCTCGCCGTCGAGGCTCGTGTACTCGACGAGCGCCGTCTCGCCGCCGAGCGCTCGCTGTAACGCGTTCAAGTCCAGAGGCTCCGTGCGGCCGAGCGCGCCGTCGCCGCCGCGCTGCTGTAGCTGGCGCATGATTTCGAGCACGCGCGTCTCGCGCTCGCGCGCGGCGTCGTGTAGGGCGCGCATCGCCTCGGGGCTAGTGCGCGCCGAGTCGTCGCCCGCGGGCGGGCGGTTGATGCGGCTGTAGAACCAGTTCAGCTCCTCGCGCAGTTGTTCGAGCTGCGCGAGGAGCTCGGCCTCGAACTCGTCGCGGGCGCGCGGGCGCGCGGCCACGGCGCCCGTCATCATCTCGACGAGGGCGCGCGAGCGGGCGCGCTCCGTGTAGCAGAATGCCTCGCGCACGCGCGCCTCGCCGCCCTCGGAGAGGCAGAGGCGCACGAGCTCGTCGTAGGGCGCGAGCTTGTCGGCGACGAAGGCCGTGCGGAACTCCTCGGCCGGGAGCGGCGCGCGCAGGTCTTCGATGAGGGAGACGGCGCGCTTGAAAGACTCTTCCGCCCGCGCCGCGTCGCCGCGGGCCGCGGCGAGCAGGCCCAAAGAGGTGTGGCAGCGCTCGGCTATCTGCGGGAGCGCCTGCGCCTCGGACTCGCGGAGCGTCGTCTCCAGAAGAATCTGCGCGAGCCGCTCGTGACCTTGAGCGCGCGCGGCCTCGCCCCGGAGCCAGCGCGCTAGGAGCATCCTCCGCCAGGTGCCTTCGCGCGCGAGAGGCGCCTCGGCCTGCGCGGCGAGCACGGCCGTCTGCGCGTGGTCGCCCTCGGCGTGGTGTAGCTGCGCCTCTGCGAGCGTGACGTAGGCCTCGCCCACGGTGTTCCCCTCGGCCGCGTAGAGCGAGCGCGCCTCGCCGAGCAGCCGGTGCGCCTCGGCCGTGTCGCCCGCGGCGAGAGCGGCCCGCCCGGCCTGCGCGAGCGCGCGGGCCTGCTCGGCTCGCATCCCCAGCTCGGCGAAGGTAGGGATGGCGCGCTTGTAGATTGCTAGCGCCTCGCCAGCGAGGTTCAGCTCAAGATACGCGTCCGCCAGTTCTAATTCCGCGACGGCAGACTGGTGCGGCATGCCGAGGGCGGCGTAGCGCCGGCGCGAGCGCTCCAGCATGTCGAGCGCTCGGTCGTAGCGCCCCTGGAAGAGGGCAAAGTTGCCCATGCTGCTTTCGATCTCGGCGAGCGTGACGGCGAGCCCCGACGACTCGGCGTGGTCGAGCGCCTGCTGGTAGAGGCGCTCGGCGGAGCGGAAGTCGTGCTGCAAGGTGTAGAGGAAGGCGAGCGAGTTCTCGATCATGGCGAGCTGGCGGAAGTCGCCGGTGGGCAGGAAGCGCTCGTGCGCGAGCCGCAGGTATTGCCTGGCCTCCTCGTATCGGTCGCGCCGGCCGCAGAGGTTGCCGATGTTCTGCTCTATCTTTCCCGCGGCGAGCGTGTCGCCGTGCGCGAGGAATACTTCGCGCGCCGCGAGGCCGGTCTCGATGGCCTCGTCGTAGCGGCCGAGCATCGCGAGCGCGATGAGCGTGCTGACCTGCGTGTGCGCTGCGGTGTGCGGCTGGCAGAGCGAGCGGAAGCGGGCGGCGGCGTCGTCGAGGTGCGCGACGGCCTGCGTCATCTGCCCGGCGACGAGCGCGGCCACCCCCGCGGCCCACGAGCGCACGGCCGCAGTCTCTTCCGAGTCGTCCGTGCGCGCGAGGAGGTCGAGCGCGTCGGAGGCGGCGACGGCGCGCGGCGGGTCTGAGCGCCAGGCTTCGAGGCAGATGTCCTTTAGGGCGTGCGCGAGCGACACGTCGGCGAGCGCCGAGTGCTCCGAGAGGAGCGCGCGCCGCTCGTCCTCGCCCTCGGCCGCGACCAGCCGCGAGGCCAGTTCCGTCCGGTTCATCCTTACAGTCTCAAAGTCAGGCTCGGCGAAAAGGGGGGAATGCCACAGAGGCACAGATAGCACCGAGACTGCACTGAGAATAATTCCCTGTGCGACCTCCGTGTGCTCTGTGCCTGCGGTGGTAAACTGTCGTTTGCCCTAAGCTACGCCTTACGCCCGGAGGCTCAGCTCCGGCACTTCCACCTCGACGCCTTCGAGGCGCAGGCGCAGCGTGTAGCTGCCTTCGGGGACGGGCGGGAGCGTGAACTCGCAGAGGTCGTTGAGCGCGGCGTGAGCCGCCTCGCGCCCGCCCGCGACCATCTCGACCTCGCCGCCGCCGCAGGGCCCGAGCACCTGCCCCGAGACCGTCCAGCCTTCGCCGCCGGCCGCGAGCCGCACGTCAATGTCGAAGTCGCCGGCGCTGAACAGGAGCTGCCGCGCTGGCGCCGTCTGGCCTGAGCGCAGACCGAAGGCCGGCGTCGTGCGCGCGCTGCTGTCGAAGGTGAGCGAGGCCACGAGCCGGCGCAACAGGCCGGGCCGCTCCTCGGCGGCGCTGCGGCGGGCCCGGAAGAGGCCGACGGCGTTGAAGAGCACGTCGCGCGGCGCGTCCTCGGAATGGTCTGCGCGCATGAGGCCGGTGACGCGCTCTAACTGCGCGGCCTGCGCCGAGCAGCGCTCGCAGGCCGAGAGGTGCGCGCGCGTCTCGTCCGCGGCGTCGGCCGCGAGGCGGCCCTCGACCAGGTCGGCCAGCCGCGCGAAGGGGATGTGTTGTCCCGTTAGTCTCATCGTCTTTGCTCCGCGGGGCGCCTTTATCGTCGCGGGGAACGCCCCTCGCGTGAACAGTGCGGCAGGGGCGGCGGAAAATACACGGCGGATCGAGATCAGGAAAAGCCCTTCTTTTTGAGCAGGTCGAGCAGTTTTTTGAGGCAGCGGGCGCGCGTCGGGCCGATGCTGCCCTCGGTGGTGCCGAGCGCGGCGGCGATCTCCGAGTACGGCGGCGGCTCCGGCGTGTAAAAAAGCATCGTCAAGAGCTTGTTGCAGCGCCCCTCCAACTCGCCGAGCGCCGCGCGAACCAGGTGCTGCTCTTCGAGCTGCAAGAGCACGTCGTCGGGCAGCGGCGCCTCGTCCGGCAGGCCGTAAACTTCGCCCTCGCCCTCCTCGTCGCCCGAGAAGAGGCGCGCCGCGCGCGAGCGCGTAATTATCCTCCACGTCTTCCGCCTCGCCGTCGTCACGAGCCACGCGTGCAGGCGGTCGGGCCGCTCGATGGATGCGGCGCTCTCTAAGAGCGTGGCGAAAACCTCCTGGAAGACTTCTGCGGCGGCGTCTTCGTCGAGGCCGGCGCGGCGCGGGATGGCGTAGATGAGCCGCTGGTAACGGCGCACGAGCGCCTCCCACGCGGCCTCCTCGCCCGCGATGCAGGCCGCGAGGAGCTTCTCGTCAGTCTCCGCCGTTAAGTCTCTGCCCGGCACGCGCTAGAGCATAGGCCGCGGGCGGCGGAAAAGGCAAAAGCTCTTGCCCCGCGCGCGGCGGGTCACTCGTCGCGCGCCGCCTCTTTCCTGACCCTCGGCAGGACGACGACGGCGATGCCCGACATGATGAGGGCGCCGCCCGCGAGCGTCCGCCATCCCAGCTCTTCGCCGAGCGCCACCATGCCGAGCAGCACTGCGAACAGGGGCGTCACCAGCGCTATCAGCATCGTCTTCGTCACGTCCATGTTCCGCACGAGCCAGTAGAAGAGGAGGAAGGCGACGACCGAGCCAACCACCGTCAGATAAAGGAGCGACACGACGGCGGTCGTCGTCCAGCGGAAGGAGGCGGGGCTGCCCTCGAACAGAAGGCCCGCCGCGGCGAGCGGCACGAGCCCGCAGAACATCTGGCCCGCGGCCAGGAGCGCGGGGTCAATCCCGCCGCCCCGCGCCTTTACGAGCACGTTGGCGTAGGCGACGCAGACCGCGCCCACCACAATCGCCACGCTCCCCCACAGGGCCATCGGCCCCGCGACGCTCAACTGGTTCGAGAAGATGACGCCTACGCCCGCCACGCCCAGCAGCACGCCCGACATCTTCGCCGCAGTCATCCTCTCGCCCGGCAGGTGCAGGTGCGCGAAGAGCATGCCGAAGACGGGGATGGTCGCCTGAAGCAGCGCAGCGAGCCCAGAGGAGATGTGCTGCTCGCCCCAGAAGAGAAGGCCGTAGTTGAGCGCGAAGGCGAAGACGCCGGTCGCCGCTATGAGCGCCCAGTCGGCCCCGGCGCGCGGCATGGGCCTGCGGCGCGCGGCGACTATCGAGGAGAGGATGAGGGTCGCCAGCGCGAACCTTATCGCGGCGAAGCTCAGGGGCGGCAAATCGCGCAGGCCGAGCTTGATGAACAGCCACGTCGAGCCCCATATGCCGCAAAGAACCAGCCAGACGATGCGAGCCTTCATCCCGGCTTCTATACGCGAAAGAATGCGGAAAGGCAAAAGCGGGCGGGTGAAAGGGCGAAAGGCCGGGGGGCGAGCCTCTCAAGCTCGCCCCCCGGCCTTTCAGACTTCCGCTCGCCTTCGGTCGCGCGGGGCGGTCGTGCGCCGCCCCGCCTCGGCGGCGGGCGCGTAACGTAGGGCTATGGCGGGCCGTCTCGGCCTTCGCGCTTTTTCACGGGGGGAGCCTCCGGGAAAAAACTTCGCGGCGCGCGGGCTTGCGAGCGCGCTCTTCTTCAGGCCCTCTGCCCTTCCGGGTGGAACTCGACGACGTTGCTGGTCGGCAGCGCGTGCGGGCGTATGCCGTAGCGCTTGATCTTTGCGTTGAGCGTCGTCACCTTCAGGTTTAGCATGCGCGCGGCGCGGCGCTGGTGGCCGCCCGTGTGCATCAGCGCCCAACGTATCAGGTCCGTCTCGAAGCGGCGCACCTCGTCGGCGAAGTCGACGCTCAGCTTGCCGTCGAAGCCGGCCGAGCCTTTGAGCGACTCGACCTCTTTGAGGAGGGCGAGCGTCAGCTCCTTGAGCGTCTTGAGCTTGATGCTCGCCGTCTGCTCGGGCGCGGCGTCGGGCTCGCGCGACTCGACGGCGTACTGCTTCCTCTGTTCCAGCATCTCGTTAGCACTCCTTTCGTCCACGTCCCACCGCCTGTCCGTTCGGCCGCGCCGGGGCGGCCTCATCCCCCCAGGGCCAGAAGTTGTTTGACGCAGCGCCGCTCGACCTCTCTGGTGTTCCGGTCGCTCATGCGCGGGTCGTTGCCGTCGTTCGGCAGCAGCCACGCCCCGCCCTCGCCCTCTACGAGGTGGCCCAGCTCGTGAAGCATGATGAGGGCGCGCGCCTGCCGCGACTGCGCCGGGAAGCGCCCGACCATCATCCGCGACAGCGGGCCGGCCGACATGACGCGGCTCGCGAAAGGCCCGCTGGTGTTGACGGCGGCGTCCTCGAAGAGGCGGTAGGTCACTCCCGTCCTCTGGTTGCGGTAGAGCGTGTAGCTGCCCGCCATCCTGACGGCCGTCGCGGCGTCGCCGAGCGCCTTCCCGCGCAGCTCGCGCGAGAAGTGGTTGAAGACCTCGACGGCCTTCGCCGGCCCGCCGAAGAAGCGGCTGCAAGAGTTCTCTTCCTTCAGTATCCGGAACACGTCCGAGTAAGCCTCCTCGTCAACGAGCTCGACCGACGAAAGGTCTAGGGGCGTCGGCAGCGCCATTGGCCTGGCCGCCTCGGGTAGAACCGCCTCGGCCGGCCTGGCCGCTGCCGGCGAAGCGGCCCCGGCGGGCCTTAAAGCCTCGGGCTCGGCGTTGGCCGGCTCGGCGCGCCGCTCGCAGACCGGCCTCGAGCCGTGGGCGCCCGCCTCGGCCGCCTCCTCAGCCGCGGCCCCGGCGGCGAACAGCATCTGGATGAGCGCGCCCACGGAGAGGGCGAAGGGAACGTAGGCCAGTCGTCGCACGGCGACACCTCCTCGCTTCGTTTCTCACGTCCTTCTCCCTCTCTTCGTCCCGCCTAAACTTCTCCCGCCGCGGGGCGGGCTCGCGTCGCGCAGGCCCTGTCTTTCAGACTTTCGGCTCCGGCTCTGTGGGCGTAGCCCCCTGGGGATAGGGCTTCGGGCGCTTGCGGCGCACTTACGTTGACGCGGATTTTAGGCGCGCCCCGGCCGGCGGGTAAGAGAATTGTGATGAAGTGGACAGACGGAGTGATGAAACGGACTCGGCGGGGAGGCCAAACGTCGGCCCCGTTACAGTTTATTTACAGCAGTCGTCCGACGGCGTGAACTGGACTGAGGTCGTTGAGGCGGCCCGCACCGTGTTGAGGCCGCCCCTAAGTGACGGAAAGATTATTCAGAACGTGTTCGACAAAAAGGCCGCCCGTAGGTGACGCTCGCGAGCGGCTTCTTCTGCCTAGAGGCTGTTGCCGAGGGCGGCCTGTAGTTTTTCGCGGTAGCTGCGCGAGAGCGTGAGCTGCGTGCCGTCGTTGAGGATGACGTGGTACTCGCCGTGCGACCAGGGCTGGAGCTCTTTGATGCGGTTGATGTTGACTATCGCCGAGCGGTGTATGCGCACGAACTCGCGCGGGTCGAGCTGCGCTTCAAGGCTGCTGATGGTCTCGCGCAGGAGGTAAGCCTTCTTGCCGGCGTGGATGCTGACGTAGTTGCCCTCGGCCTCTATCCAGTCCACCTCGTCGGTGGTGAGGAAGAAGACGCGCCCGCCGGTCTTCACGACGAGCCGCTCGCTGTAGCGCGGCTTCTCGCGCATCTGTTCGAGCAAGGCGATTAGCCGCTCGTCGAGCCCCGGCGACTGCTCGCGGCGTATCTGCCGCTTGGCGCGCTCGATGGCGGCGAGGAACCGCTCGCGGTCGAAGGGCTTTAGCAGGTAGTCGAGCGCGTGCACCTCGAAGGCGCGGACGGCGTAGTGGTCGTAGGCCGTGATGAAGATGACGGGCGGCAGGCCCCCGTCCTTCTCCTTGAGGGCCTCGAGGACCGCGAAGCCCCCGACCTCGGGCATCTGAACGTCGAGGAGTATGAGGTCGGGGCGGATGGACTGTATGGCCTCGATGGCCTCGGCGCCGTTGGCGCACTCGCCGACGATGCGCACTTCGGGGTCGTCGCCGGCCATGCCGCGGATCTTCTCGCGCGCGAGCGGCTCGTCGTCCACTACCAGCACTCTAATCGGCGCTTGTGCGGCGGCGTCCGTCATCCCGTAGAGGTCTCCAACTTTTCGTCCGAGAGGGAGGGCACACTTCAGCCCCGCGAAACCGTTTTTCTAAAAAAGAAAACACCGCGCCGCAGGAGTTTGTGACAACCCGTGCGGCGGAGTTTCAATTATTTTCAACTGCCGGGAAAAGCGGGCGGCCGTCAGGCTTTACGGTCTGGGGGCGGCTGTCGAGGCCGGGATTTCCAGCGTCACGAGGAGCCCCCCTCCGGGCGCGTTAGCCAGCTCGAAGCGGTGCGCGGAGCCGTAGAGCTGGTGGAGGCGCGCCCGCGTGTTGGCTAAACCCAACCCTTCCCTTGACCTGCCGTTCGGCTTTGGGATGGCGGAAAGCCCCGGCCCGTTGTCCCTCACCTGAATACGTAATGAACCGTTGTCCCGTTTCGCGGAAATTTCTATCCGCCCCGGCGCCGAGCGCGGCGCGACGCCGTGGCGCAGCGCGTTCTCGACTATCGGCTGGAGTATCAGGTTGGGGACGGGGGCGTCGAGGGCGTGCGCCTCTATGTCCATGTGGGTCGTCAGGCGATCCTGGAAGCGCACGCGCTCGATCTCAAGGTAGCACTTGAGGAACTCGAGCTCCTTGCGGAGCGTGACCTCGTGCGCGCCGGAGTTCTCCAGGGTCAGGCGCAGGAAGTCGCCCAGGCGGGCTATCATTCGGTCTGCCGAGTCCGGGTCTTTGTGGACCAGGGCCGAGATGGAGTGGAGGGTGTTGAAGAGGAAGTGCGGGTGTAGCTGCATCTTCAGGGCCTGCAACTGCGCCTGCGTCAACTGCGTTTCCAGTTGTGAGGAGCGCAGCTCCCCCTCGCGGAAGCGCTTGTAGTAGCGGAACGACTGGTTGAGCAGCAGCAGCAGCCCGTATATGCCGTAGTTCTCCGACGAGTTGAAGATGATCCACTGCAGGGTGGCCCGCGGCGAGAACGGCTTGTCGGGGGCGTTGACGAACAGGAAGTGGTAGATGACGTGGAACGCGCCCGAGACCGCCACGGCGAAGAGCGTCGCGAACAGGAGGTGCAGCAGGAGGCTGCGCCACCACCCCGATCCCTCGACGGGGAAGCGGTCGGCGAGCTTCAAGACGATGACGGTGCCGAAGGCCCAGAGGTAAGGGTATATGAACTGGCTGGTGGCGGCGTCGAGCCAGGTGATGGGCCGCTCGCTGAGGACGCGCGTGTAGTAGAGTTGGCTCGTGAAGAAGAAGGCCAGCGCAGTCCAGCCGCCGAAAATGACGGCCCAGCGCGCCCACGCCTTCTGCCAGAGGCGTGCGGGGCGGGTCGCGGGGGCGGCGGGGCGTGCGGGCGGAAGGTCGTATGCGGGCGTCTTCGCGTTCATAATTTTTTGCCTGCGCTGCTGATCGTCGGCGCACGGGCGCACCCCGCGCGCGGGCGCGAAACGGGTGAATATAAACGCCGCGTGGGGCGGGTGGAAAGCTTTGAGTGACGAAACGGACTGACCGAGGGACGAACGGGCCGCGCCGGCCCACTCGTTCGTCACCCCGCGGCGCGCAATTGGCTTTGCGCGCAAAGGCGAAAACGGTACTTGCCATCTGGGCGCGCCGGGGGCATACCTTCTACGTCGCGGGCGGGCGGAGGCCCGCGCAATTTCACGGCACGGGCGGACGGACAATGCGAATCACCGAACTTGACGCGGGCGGGGAGCACGAGCTGCTGCTCGCCGGCTCGGAGCCCGAGTCGGGCTACCGAGGCATCATAGCCATACACAGCACCGCGCTCGGCCCGGCGGTAGGCGGCGCGCGCTTCTGGAATTACGCGAGCGAGGCGGAGGCCGTGACCGACGCCCTTCGACTTTCGCGCGGCATGACCTACAAGAACGCGCTGGCGGGCCTGCCGCTCGGGGGCGGCAAGTCCGTCATCATCGGCGATAACAGGACGACGGAGCGCGAAGTGATTTTCCGCGCGCACGGGCGCTTCGTCGAGTCTCTGGGCGGGCGCTACATCACGGCCGAGGACGTGGGGACGAGCCCCTCCGACATGGTCATCGTGCGCGAGGAGACGAGACACGTCGGCGGCCTGCCCGACCGCTCGGGCGACCCCTCGCCCGTCACGGCGCACGGGGTCTTCCGCGCAATACAGGCGTCGGCGCGCTTCCGCCGGGGCTCCGGCGACCTGCGCGGCATGCGCGTGGCGCTGCAAGGCTGCGGCCACGTCGGCTACCATCTCGCGCGCGAGCTGCACGAGGCCGGCGCCCGTCTCGTCGTCGCGGACGCGCACGGGGAGCGCGCCCGCCGCGTGGCCGAAGAGTTCGACGCCGAGGTCGTCGGCACGGATGAAATCTACTCCGCCGATACGGACGTTCTCGCGCCGTGCGCGCTCGGCGCCGTGATAAACGACGCGACCATCCCCCTGCTCAGGGCCGGGATCGTCGCGGGCGCGGCCAACAACCAACTGCTCGAAGCGCGCCACGGCGACGCGCTTGAGCGCCGCGGCATACTCTACGCGCCCGACTACGTCGCCAACGCCGGCGGCATCATCAACGGCTGCATAGAGCTTCTCGGCTGGGAACCGGCGCGCGCACGCCGGCAGGTCGAGGAGATTTACGACACGCTACTCGACATATTCGAGACGGCTAGGGCCGAGGGCATCCCGACCTACGCGGCCGCCGACCGCCTCGCCGAAGAGCGGCTCGCCGCGGCGACGCCGCGCGGGATCTGAGTGATGGCGCGCAAACCGAGATTCGTCGTGCAGGAGCACCACGCGAGCCACCTGCACTGGGACTTCCGGCTGGAGATAACCGGCACGCTCAAGAGCTGGGCCGTGCCGAAGGGGCCTTCGCTCGACCCGTCGGTGAAGCGCCTGGCCGTCGAGGTTCCAGACCACGCGCTCTCGTACCTCACGTTCGAGGGAGTGCTGCCCGAAGGCACTTACGGCGCGGGGCCTGTGCTCCGCTGGGACATAGGCACGTTCGACCCGACGGGCGACGCGGCCGAGGGTTGGCGCGCGGGCTCTCTGCGCTTCCGGCTCGAAGGCTCGCGGCTGCGCGGCGAGTGGCGGCTCTTCCGCATGAAGGGGCGCGGGCAGGGCGGGCGCCCGCTCTGGCTGCTGCAAAAGGTTGACGACGAGTTCGCCGTCGCGGGCCACGAGGCGGAAGTGATGGGCGAAGCTAAGAAGGCGGCGAAGAAGCGTAGGGCCGTCAAGTCGCCCGCGGGGAAGAAGCGCTCGAAGTGAGCGCGCCGTCGCGCACAAGCCCTACGCGCTCGACGCCGCGCCACCACTCGGGCCAGCGCTCCGAGCCGTGAATCAAATCCCACACGGGCGCGAGCGGCGCCCCGAATTTCCAGACCGTGACGAAGTTGTAGTCTGCCATGCCGGGCCTTATCGTGTACGTGCAGCGCGGTCGGGCGAGGCGCCTCATCCAAGCTCTTACGCGCGCGGGCGCGGCCGCGGATTTTGAGAAGCAGGCTGGTTGACCCTGATGAGCCCTGACAGGAGACGGCACAGGGGCGCGCACCCTTCGGACGCGGAGTTGTTCTCGGAGTCGAGCCTGCCCGCGCTCAGGCGCGCGACCTCGGAGCTTTCGTGGCTGCTGAGCCGCGGCTACCAACAGAAGTCCGCGGTGAAGCTCGTGGGCGACCGCCACTCCCTGCGCGAGAGGCAGCGGCTCGCCGTCGCGCGCGCGGCGTGCTCTGATGCAAGCCTCGCGCGGAGGGCCGCCCGCCGTCTGAGCCTCGGCGACGTGCGGGGCGCCGACTTGATTGTTGACGGCTTCAACGTCGTCATCGCGGTCGAGGCGGCGCTAGGCGGCGGCGTGCTCGTGCGCGGGCGCGACGGCTGCGTGCGCGACATGTCGAGCGTCCACGGCTCCTACCGCGCGGTCGAGGAGACCGAGCGGGCCGTGCTGCTGGTGGGCGAGGCGCTCGAAGCCCTCGGGCCTGCTTCGGCGCTGTGGCTGATAGACAGGCCGGTGTCGAACAGCGGGCGGCTGGCCGAGCGCATAAGGCGGCTCGCCGCCGAGCGCCGCTGGCCGTGGGAGGTCGCGGTAGAGTTCAACCCGGACAGGGAGATAGTTGGCTCCGGGCGCGTCGCCGTCACCTCCGACTCGAACGTGCTCGACGGCGCGCGGCGCTGGGTCAACTTAAACGAGCACCTGGTCGAGCGCCACCTGCCGAGCGCGTGGGTGATTGATTTAAGCGGCGCCGACGGTTAGTGAGTCTGCTTGTAGAGCCGGGCGAGGCGTTCGAGCGTGTCTGCCTCGCGCGTGCTCTTGTCGGCGCGCACGCGCTTGAAGCGCGGGATGCGCAGCGCGTAGCCGGAGCCGTAGCGGTTCGTCTTCTGTATGTCCTGGAAATCAACCTCTATGACGACATCGGGCTCGAGCTCCACGTCGCGCCCGCGGGCCGTGATGATCTTCGGCTCAAGCTGCGCCGTCAACGCCTTGAGCGTCTCCTCCGAAAAGCCCGTGCCGACCTTGCCGACCGTCTTCAGCCCGTCGCGGTCGCGCACGGAGACTATCAAACTCGACAGAAGCCCGCGCCTGCGGCCGGAGCCCCATATGCCTCCCGTCACGACCACGTCCAGAGTCTCGAAGGCCGGCTTTATCTTCATCCAGTTCTCCGCGCGCCGGCCCGGCGTGTAGGGCGCGTCGGGGTCTTTCGCCATCAGGCCCTCGTGGCCCTCGGCTATGGCGCGTCGGAAGAAGTCGGCCTGCTCGACGGGGCTGTCGGTGACGACGGCCTCGGTCGGCTTCACGCGGTCTGTCGTGCGGAAGAGTTTGGCGAGGCGCGCGCGACGCTCCGACTGCGGGAGGCTCATCAAGTCCTCGCCGTCGTGATAGACCATCTCGAAGAGGTAGAGCACGAAGGGGGTCTCGCGCGCCTTCTCCTCGACGCCGTGGACTCGGCCCAGCCGCGTGAGCACGGCCTGGAACGGCTGCTTGACCTTAAGGGAAGGGTCGAAGGCGACGGCCTCGCCTTCGAGCACGGCGTCGCCGCCCTTCCACGCCTTGCGCAAAGCGGCGACGAGGTCGGGCATCGCGGCCGTGTCGTCGTTCAGGCGGCGCGAGTAGAAGCGAATCTCGGACGGGCGCCCCTTCTTTATATGAATCTGCAGGCGCGCGCCGTCGTACTTGACCTCGAAGATTATCTTCTTGCCCGCGAGGCGGCGGAAGATTTCTTCGGGGTCGTCCATCTTGTGCGCGTTCATGAACTGGTAGGGACGGAAGAGCGAGAGGCCGGCGCGCTCGAGCGCTCGCTCGCCCTTGCTCGCCCGCGCGGCGACCAGCCCGAAGTCGTTCGTCATGGCGTAGAGCCGATCGACGCTCGCCGCGTCAACGCCGAAGGCTTCGGCTATCGCGCGCGCGAGCGTCCCCGTGCCGACGCCCATCCTCATCTGCCCGAGCGCCATCCTCGTGAAATACTTCGACCCCGTCGGCGACGTGCTCCCGAAGACGGAGCGGACGAGCGAGGCGCGGTCTTCGCCCCGGCCGACGGCGCGGTTGACCATGCGCCAAAGCTCCGCGACCGTGAGCGTGTCGCGCGGCCGGCCGACGAGCGCTGCCACCACTTCGCTCATGTCGCCCGTTCGCCTCACCTCATCGTCTATCTCCCCGGCCTCCCGGCCCGACATCTCGGACAGCACGGCCCCTATCGTCCCCGGCCCGATGCCTAGCTCGTCGGCGGACTGCGGCGCGACCAGCTCGCCGGCCGTGAAGTGCGCGGCCGCTTCGAGCGTGGGCGCGTCCGCCTTTCTGAACAGGTCTGCGAGTATGCGGCGGCGCGCCGGCTCGCCCGCCGCCGCGGCCACGCGCTCGTAAGCTTTCGCAAGTGCTGAGAACTTCATCTCTCCTCGTTTTAGCGCCCGGGCAGATTTAACGGCGAGCCCGCCGTTGAGCACGCAAGTTGCAAGCCTAATGCGCGCGGGCGGCTGGTGACGGCAGGGCGCGATGGCGAAGTCGAAAAAGGCGCGTAGATTGGACGAGCTTGCCGGGCAAATAAAGGTTTGCACGCGCTGCCCGCTGCACGAGTCGCGTACACACGCTGTACCGGGTGACGGCAAGTACACGGCCCGCGTGATGCTCATAGGCGAGGCGCCGGGCAGGGAAGAAGACGAGTCGGGCCACCCCTTCGTGGGCGCGGCCGGGCGCTACCTCGACAAGGTGCTCGAAGGCACAGGGATCGAGCGCGGCGACCTCTTCATCACGAACACTGTGAAGTGCCGGCCGCCGAAGAACCGAGTGCCGAAGAAATTGGAGGTAGGCACCTGCACGGCGAACTACCTGTTCGAGCAGATGGGGCTGCTCGCGCCCGACCTCGTCATGCTCCTCGGGGGCGTCGCCGCGAAGACCGTGCTCGGCGTCAAGAGCGTGAGCGAGGCCCGAGGCCGCGTAATCGAGCGCGAAGGGCGGCGGTTCATAGTCGGCTACCACCCGGCCGTGCGTTTCTACAGGGAAGACCTCGGCGCGAAGGTCAAGGAGGACTTCGCGCTGCTCAGGCGAGAGCTTAAGAAGCTTTGAGGCGTTGGCGGGAAAGTTCTCTGCCGCCTCGGCGCCCCCGGCGCTCTTTGCGTTCTAATTCTTAATTTGGGGGTTCGCAAAGGGCGCCGGGCGGGCGGCGGGAGCGACTTAAGGGAGGGATCGGGCGAGAGTGGCGACGGGGCTAGAGACCTACTGGAAGATGCGCGACTTCAGGCGGACGCCTGAGCCGAAGGGTAAGGTGTCGCGCGCCAACCGCCGCCGCTTCGTCGTGCAGGAGCACCACGCCTCGAAGCTACACTTCGACTTCCGTCTGGAGATGGGCGGCGTCCTGAAGTCCTGGTCTGTGCCGCGCGGGCCTTCGCTCGACCCCGCCGACAAGCGCTTGGCCGTGCAGACCGAGGATCACCCGGTCGAATATCTGAAGTTCGAGGGGCAGATACCCGAAGGCGAGTACGGCGCGGGGCGCCACATGAAGTGGGACGATGGGACTTACAGGCCGACGGGCGAAGGCAGCGCGCTCGAACAGCTCGAAGCCGGGCGCCTGACGTTCGAGCTGAAGGGCAAGAAGCTGAGCGGCGAGTTCTCTCTCATACAGATGAAGGGGCGCGGCGAGGGCCAGTGGCTGCTGATAAAGAAGCAGGACGAGTTTGCCGAGCCGGGCTGGGCACTAGAGCTTCGCGAGCCTGTTGACGGCAAGCGGGTGCTCGAAGAGAAGTCGAAGGCGAAAAAGCAGCCGGCGGCCGGGGCGGCCGCCAAAAGTTCTTCGGCGCGCGCGGGCGTGCGGAAAGTTGGCACGCGTGCCGGGGCGAGCGGCGAGAAGGTCGTGCCGGCCGCGCGCGCGCTGAAGGCCAAAAAGCTGGGCGGCGACCGGCCCGTCCGCGTCGGCCGCGACGTGGTTCACTTGACCAGCCTCGACCGCGTCTATTGGCCCGACGAAGGCATCACGAAGGGCGAGCTAATCCGCTACTACTACGAAATCTCCGAGCACATCCTGCCGCACCTGAAGGGCCGGCCGCTGATTATGAAGCGATACCCTTTGGGCGTCCGCGGGCAGTTCTTTCATCAGCACGACGTGAACGAGGTTCCCGAGTTCGTGCGAACCGTCACGCTCGAAGTAGAGGAGGGCGGCCACACGGTTGACTACATCGTCGGCGACAACCGCGCGACGCTCCTCTACATGGCGAACCTCGGCGCCATCGAGCGCCACCCCTTCCACTCGCGCGTGGCCGACCTCGACCGCCCGGACTGGATGGTCTTCGACCTCGACCCCGGCGAGGGCGTCGAATTTGAGACCATCTGCCGGCTCGCCGTCGCCGTCCGCGAGGTGCTCGCGCGGCTCGGCCTCGAAGGCCACCCGAAGACTTCCGGCTCGCGCGGGCTGCACGTCTACGTGCCCTTCCGCGCGGAGTACGAATACGAGCGCGTGGCGGAGTTCGCCGAGCGGGTGGCGACCGTCGTCGCGCGCGAGCACGCGGAGGTGGCGACCGTCGAGCGCAGTCTGAAGAAGCGCCGGCGCGGGCAGATTTACGTCGACCACATGCAGAACGCGAAGGGCAAGTCGGTGGTCGCGCCCTACTCGGTGCGGCCGCGCGAGGGCGCGACCGTCTCGGCCCCGCTCGAATGGGGCGAGGTCGAGCGCCGGCGCATCACGCCGCGCGACTTCACCATCAAGAACATCCTCCGCCGCATCCGGAGCCGGGGCGACCTGTTCAAGCCGGTGCTGGCGGGCAGACAAAAACTCGACGACGCGTTCGAGGCGGCGCGCGAGCTGCTCAGGGAGAAGCGCGCGCGGCGCGCTCGCGCCTGATTCGACGCGCCGGGGGCGGGAGAGCAAAAGGCCATAACAAGAGCTGATTCAAGGAGGGCAGAGACGATGGCAGGTAAAACGAGCGACCGCGAGTCGATCGACACGGGCACCGACAAGCGCTACGTGAGGCGCGACGAGAAGGGCCAGTTTAAGGAGAGCGATGACACGGGCCGCTCGCTCCGGCAGGACGTCAAGCAGGAGGCCAAGACGAAGGTCAAGTCGGGGCAGGGCGACCGCGGCGACCAGAAACGTAAATGAGTTTCGCGCCGCGGGTCGCGGGGCGCGGGTGCGTGCCGGGCGAATCGAAAGGCACGAACCGCGCCCCCGAACTCGGGCCCCGCAACCCGCGGCGCGAAACTTGAGCGCAGCGAACGAAGGAGGTTGACATCA
>DASPKR010000270.1:0-8591 GCA_035627975.1 Pyrinomonadaceae bacterium
CGCCGGCGCCGAAGGCCGAGCAGACTGCCGCGCCGAAGACGCCGGTCTCGGGCGGCGTGCTCAACAGCAAGGCCGTCGCGCTGCCCCGGCCCGTCTATCCTCCGGCCGCGAAGAGCGTCGGTGTTTACGGCAAGGTCGTAGTCGAGGTGACGATTAACGAGGAGGGCAAGGTCGTCGAGGCGCGCGCCGTGTCGGGCCACACGCTCCTGCGCGCCGCGGCCGTAACCGCCGCACGTCAGGCGAGATTTTCACCAGCCACGCTCTCGGGCCAGCCCGTGAAAGTCACAGGCACTATTAGCTACAACTTCGCCCAGCCCTGAGCCTTTCGCGTAATTAACGAAAGGGCGTTGACGACAGCAGAGCTGTCGTCAACGCCCTTTCGGCCTGTAGCACGGCGGCCGTCTCAGGCGCTCGCGGCCTCGGCGACGACGCGCTCCCACTCTTCGTAGAGTTCGCGCAGGCGCTCGTCCGCCCTTCGGTACTCTTCGTTGAGGCGCGCAAGCCGCGCCGGGTCGCGCGCGGCCTCGGGCGTCGCCATCTCCGCGGTCAACTCTTCGAGCCGCTTCTCCGCCCCGGCAATCTCCTCCTCAACCAACTGGGGCGCGCGCACCGGCCGGCCCTTCTTCGGCTCGCGGCCGCCCTTCGCCTGCGGCTTCGCGGGCGCGCCCTTCGGTTTGGGGGCCGCCTCCTCACGCTCGCGCGCGGCCTCCTCGGCGCGCAGCCGCGCCTTCCAGTCGTGGTACTCGGTGTAGTCGCCGTCGTAGTGATCGGCGCCCCCCTGCCCGTCGAGCGCGAGTATCTGCGTGGCGACGCGGTCGAGGAAGTAGCGGTCGTGGCTGATGGTTATGATGGTGCCGTCGTAGGCGTCGAGCGCCTCTTCCAGTGCCTCGCGCGAGGGGATGTCGAGGTGGTTCGTCGGCTCGTCGAGGACGAGGACGTTGACGCGCGAGTAGATGAGCTTGGCGAGGGCGAGGCGGCCCTTCTCGCCGCCCGAGAGGTCGCGCACGAGCTTGTAAACGTCGTCGCCCGTGAAGAGGAACTTGGCGAGGAACGAGCGCAGCTCGCCGGCCGTGGCCGAGGGCGCGGCCACGCGCCTGAGCTCCATGATTATCTCGTTGCGCTCGTCGAGGTCGTCTAGCTGCTGCGCATAGTAGCCGACCGAGACGTTCGCCCCCCACCTGATCTCGCCTCCGAGCGGCGGCAGCTTCCCCAGCACGGTCTTGACGAAGGTCGTCTTGCCCGAGCCGTTTGGGCCGATGACGCCGAGGCACTCGCCGCGCTTGAGTATGAGAGAGATGTCTGCGGCGAGGAGCTTGCCGGGGTAGCCGACCGCGGCCTCCTTCGCCGTGAGGACGTGCGTGCCTGCGCGCTCGACCTTCTGCAAGCGGAAGTCGCCCGAGGACTGGTCGGGCCTGACGGACTCTAGGCGCTCCATGCGCGCGAGCATGTTGCGGCGCGACTTGGCCTGCTTGGTCTTCTGGCCGGCGAGGTTGCGGCGTATGAACTCCTCAGTCTTGGCGATGAGGTGCTGCTGGTTCTCGTAGGCGCGCTGCTGCGCCTCGCGCCGCTCCTCGCGCTCGACGAGGAAGGCCGAGTAGTTGCCCGTGTAGCTGACCGTCTTCCCCAACTCGACCTCGATGATGCGCGTGCAGGCGCGGTCGAGGAAGTAGCGGTCGTGGCTGATGATGACGTAGGCCGACTTGTAGGAGGAGAGGAACTCTTCGAGCCACTCGACGGCCGCGACATCGAGGTGGTTCGTCGGCTCGTCCAGGAGCAGCACGTCGGGCTCGGCGAGCAGCAGGCGCGCGAGCCCCAGGCGGTTCTTCTGCCCGCCGGAGAGAATCTCCGAAGGCATGCCCCAGGTGTTTCGCTCGAAGCCGAGGCCCTGCAGGATCGCCTCGGCGCGCGCGGCGTACTCGAAGCCGCCCTGCCGCTCGAACTCGTGCTGAAGCTCGCTGTAGCGCTCTAAGACCTTGTCGAGGTCATCGGGGGCCTCGGCCATGCGGTGCTCGAGTTGGTGCATCTCGTGCTCGATGCGCTGTAAGTTCTCGAAGGCGGCGAGCGCCGCTTCGTGGACGGTCGTCCCGGGCTCGAAGTCAACGTGCTGCTCTAACAGGCCGAGCCGAAGGCCGCGCGCGCGCACAACGTCGCCGCGGTCGGGCGTCTCCTCGCCGGTGATGAGCCGGAAGAGCGTAGTCTTCCCGGCGCCGTTGCGGCCCACGAGGCCGACGTGCTCGCCGGGGTTGAGCTGGAACGACGCGCCGCGCAGAACGTCCTGCGAGCCGTAGGACTTGAAAACGTCGGAGAGGCGGAACAGCATAAAAGTCGGGGCGCCGGCCGGGCGGCCGGCCAAGCGCCGAAGCGGGCACGGGCGCTTCGGCTTGCCGGAGCTTCCGTACCCGCTTCAGATTTCACACCGCCGGGGAGGCGCCCGCCCGGCTACTTCCTCTCGGGCGAGGCTGTCGAGGTGTTGGCGCCGCTCGCCCCGGTCGTAGCCCCCGCGGCCGTTGCCGCGGGCGAAGGCGAGGCCGCTGCGGCGGGTGTCGCCTCCGTAGTGGCCGCGGGGCTGGCGGAGCCGGCCGGGTGCAGGCCGCCCAGGGAGCTCGGGTCGGTCAGCATGTTGGCGGCGAGGTTGTTGACGATCTGCGCGTCGCTCATGGCGTTGCGTATGAGTGCCTCGCCGAGGAGCGTCTGGCGCTGGTTGTTGAGCGCCTGCTTGATCTGGTCGCGCACGCCGGGGTCTTCGAGCGCGAGCGGCTTGGTCTCCAGCTGGCGGTTCGTCAGCTTGAAGATTATCCAGCGGCCGTCGGGGAAGCGTATGGGCTCGGTGACGTCGCCGACCTTCATCACGTTGAAGAAGCGGTTGATGAGGTCGGGCGAGAAGCCGTTCTGCTGCAAGTCCTGCTCGTTGGCGAAGCCTATGTCGCCGCCGCGGATGGCGCTGGCGTCCTCGCTGCTGGCCCGTGCGACGGTGGCGAAGTCGGCGCCGCCCCTGAGCTGCGCGTGGAGGCGGTCTATCTTCGCCTTGGCGTCGGCGTCGCTCCTGGCGTCGTCGGAGGGCAGGCCGTTGTCGCGGGGGTCGGCGACGATGTCGGAGAGGAAGACGCCGCGAGGGTTGACGAACTGCTCGCGGTTGGCGTTGTAGAAGTCAACGATCTCCTGGTCGCGGATGGTTATCTTGCCGAAGTGCTTCTCCTGTAGCTTCTGCACGGCGAGGTCTTTGCGCGCCTCGTCGCGGAGCTGCTCCTCGGTCAGGTTGTTGTCCTTGAGGTTCTTCGCCCACTCCTCGGCCGTGAACGAGTTCCTGCGCGTGTTGATAGAGGCCGTCAACTCGTCGTCGGTCGGGACTGTCTTCTCCTTCTCGGCGCGCTGCACGAGAACCTGGCGCTCGATCAGCCTGTCGAGCACCTGTAGGCGGGCCGCCGCGAGCTGGATGGGCGACATCTTCGACTGCTGCCCGCGCGTCTGCTGGCTGATGATGCGGTCAACCTCGCTCAGCATGATGTTCTTGCCGTTGACGGTGGCGGCCACGTCCGTGCCGCCCCCGCCGCCCGTGGCTCCGCTGCCCTTGCAAGCGGCGAAGGCGAGCGCGGAGGTTGCTGCGAGGATGACTGCTGCGATCTGTTTGGCTACTTTATGCACTGAAGCTTCCTGCTCCTTCTCGACTGCCTTTAATTGTTTCGGCCGAAAACGGCCCGGCCATGGCCCCAACTTGACGCTGCGCGAAACGGTTTGCTATAAGTTTTCGTTTCGGAAGCGCGCGGCGGCCGCCACCTTGTGCCCACTGGCGCGCCTTTTTAACTGCCCGGAGGTATCAAACATGGCTAAAAGATGCGAAGTCTGCGGCAAGGGGCCGCAGTTCGGCAACAACGTCTCGCACGCGAACAACCGCACGCGCCGCCGCTTCGACCCGAACCTGCAATCCATACGAGTCCAGCGGCCGCAAGGGGGCAACACCCGCATGAAGGTTTGCACCTCTTGCATCAAGGCGGGCAAGGTCACGAAGGCCGCCTAAGAACCTTTCACGACCTGCTGGTCTTCAAAGACGGCGGGCGCACGGGTTAAACGAGCCCGCGCCCCGCTTTTCTTTTGCCCTCTCGCGGGCCTTTCATCAAAGAACTGCCGCTTACTGCCCGGCGAGCGCTATGGCGTCTATCTCGACGCGCGCGCCGCGCGGGAGCCCCGCCGCCTGAACCGTCGAGCGGGCCGGCGGGCTGTCGGGGAAGAAGCTGGCGTAAACCTCGTTCATCGCCGCGAAGTCGTTCATGTCGGCCAGAAAGACTGTCGTCTTGACGACGCCCGCGAGCCCTGTGCCGGCCGCTTCCAGCACCTTAGAGAGGTTGCGCAAGACCTGCCCGGTCTGCTCGGCGACGCCGCCCGCGACGAACTCGCCGGTCGAGGGGTCGAGCGGGATTTGGCCCGAGGCGAAGACGAAGCCGCCGGCCACGATTGCCTGAGAATACGGCCCGATGGCCTTCGGCGCCTCTTCCGTCGCGACGGTTCGCCTCACAGTCTCGCCCACCCTTTTTTCCAATCCTCGAACAAACTGCGCATTCTACCAGACGCCCTTCCCGCACGGCAAACGGGGAAGCGGTCAGCCGCCAGCTATCAGCACTCAGCTTTTTGCGCGTCTTGATTTGATTGATGCTTTTAAACCGGGAAGTAGATGCTTCGCCCTTAGCGGAGAACAGTCGGTGGGAATTCCCGGACGCCAGCTTCTTTACGCCGCGCCCTGTATGCGCTCCACGTCGAGGACGCCGGGGACTTTTCGTATGGAGGACATGACCTTGTCGAGGTGCTTCACGTCGAAGACTTCTACCGTGACTTCGATCCGCCCGCGGTTGTCTGAGGCGATGGCGGCGCGCGCGTCCCGTATGCCCGTCTTGATGTCGGCGATGGCGCCGGTGATGCCGGCGATCATCCCCGTGCGGTTCTCGGTTATCGCGAGGAGCTTGACGGCGTAGGCGGACTGGTCGGAGCTTCCCGCCCACTCGACCTCGACGACGCGCTCGGGATTGACCATGAGCGACTGCACGTTCTTGCAGCGGCGGGCGTGAACCGTGACGCCCTTGCCGCGCGTGATGTAGCCGACTATCTCCTCGCCGCGGACGGGGCTGCAACAGCGCGCGCGAACAACTAGGAGGTCGTCAACGCCGCGGACGACGATAGAGTCCTCGCCGAGCCGTATGAGCTTCTTGACGGCCTGCACGCCCGCGTTGACGCGGCTGCGTAGCGCCGAGTCCTTCTTCTGCTCGAGCTCGGCGAACTTCTCGGGGCCGACGTACTTGGCTACGACGTTGCGCGGGATTATCTTGCCGTAGCCGATGGCGGCCAGCAGGTCGTCGGGCCGCCCGTAGCCGTACTCGTTCGCGATGCGCTTGAACTCGCCGTTGCCGTCGCCGAGGATTTTTTTCGCCGAGAGGTTGAAGCGCGACGCCTCCTTCTCGAAGAGCTTGCGCCCCAGCTCGATTGATTCGGCGCGCTGCTGCTCGGCGACCCAGTGGCGCACGCGGTTGCGCGCGCGCGAGGTCTTGACGAAGTTGAGCCAGTCGCGCGAAGGGTGCGAGTTCGGGCTCGTGAGTATCTCGACCTTGTCGCCGTTCTGTATGGGCGTGCGCAAGGGGACGATGCGGCCGTTGACGCGCGCGCCCGTGCAGGTGTTGCCGACCTCCGTGTGGATCATGTAGGCGAAGTCAACGGGCGTGGCGCCGCGCGGGAGCTGTATGACCTTGCCGGCGGGCGTGAAGGCGTAAACGTCCTTCGGGTAGAGGTCTAGCTTGAGGGACTCCAGAAAGTCGCGCGAGTCCTTGACCTCCTGCGACCACTCGATGAGCGAGCGCAGCCACTTGAACGCCTCGTCGTCGTCGTGCGCGCCGCGGCGCCCCTCCTTGTACTTCCAGTGCGCGGCGACGCCCTCCTCGGCGATGCGGTGCATCTCCTCGGTTCTTATCTGAATCTCGAAGGGCTGCCCCTTCGAGCCGATGACGGAGGTGTGGAGCGACTGGTAAAGGTTGTCGCGCGGCGTGGCTATCCAGTCCTTGAAGCGGCCCGGTATGGGCTGCCAGATGTTGTGAACTATGCCGAGCACGGCGTAGCAGTAGCGCTCCTCGTCGGGCGTGACGACGCGCGCGGCGATGAGGTCGTAAACCTGGTCGAGCGTGATCCTCTGGCGCCGCAGTTTTTTGAAGATGGAGTAGAGGCGCTTAACGCGCCCCTCGACGCTGACGACAGGTAGCTCGGCCTCGCGCACCTTCTCCTGTATGCGCGCCGTCACCTCCCGCAGGAACGCCTCGTGCTCGGGCCGGCGGGCCTCGAGCTGCTCGGACAGCTCCCTGTACTCCTCCGGGTGCAGGTGCTTGAAGGCGAGGTCTTCGAGCTCGCCGCGAAGGCGGCCCATGCCGAGGCGGTGGGCGATGGGCGCGAAGATGTCGAGGGTCTCCTGGGCGATGCGCTTGCGCTTGTCGGGCTTGAGGAACTGAAGCGTGCGCATGTTGTGGAGCCGGTCGGCGAGCTTGACGAGGACGACGCGCACGTCGTCAACCATCGCGAGCAGCATCTTACGCACGTTCTCGGCCTGCTGCTCGTCCTTCGACTTGTCGCTTATCTGCGCGATCTTCGTGAGCCCGTCAACGAGGTGCGCTATCTCCTCGCCGAACGAGTGGCGTATCACGTCGAGCTCGACGAGCGTGTCCTCGACCACGTCGTGAAGAAGCCCGGTGGCGACCGCCGTCTCATCGAGCCGCATGTCGGCGAGGATGTTGGCGACCTCAAGGGGGTGGACGAGGTACGGCTCGCCGGAGGCGCGCGTCTGCCCCTTGTGGTGGAGCGCCGAGAAGATGTAGGCGCGCCTGAGCAGGTCGAGGTCGGCCTGCGGGTGGTTGCGCCCCACCTTCTCGACTATCTCTTCGATGCGGATCATAAGAAGAAGCCGTCAGCGGTCACCCTTCAGCCTCACAATTTGATGAAATGAAAGCCCTTTGCTTTGCCACTCGCCGATGGCAGAGACAAAAGCTGACGGCCGACCGCTTATTGCTGACAGATATTATAAGAAAGGTGATGCCCGGCGGGAAGCCGAGCATCACCCGGAAGTCTCAGGTACTGTCAGGCGCGGCGCCTTAGCTGGCGGGCGGGGTCGGGGACTTGGCGGCCTCCTCGGCCTCCTTCCTCTTCTGCGCCTCCTCGCTCAGGCGGGCGTGGGTCTCGCGGGCCTGGTCGTAGAGCCTGTCGAACTCCTGCTTCTGCTGCGCGTTGCCGTCCATCTCGGCCAGCTTCGACTGCTCGCGCAGAAGGTTCGCCTTGTACGACCACGCGTTGGCGTTGTTCTGGTCGAGGCTGATGGCCTGCTCGACGAGCCTCATGCCCTCGGCGACGCAGCCCTTGGCCTTGTCGAAGTCGGCCTGGTTCGCCGGCTTCTTGTACTTGACGACGTTGCCCTCGGTCGTCTTGTTATCCTTCTGCTCGGTGGTGTCGTAGGAGCACTGCCACTGCTTGCTGGCGAGTATGGTGAGGGCCTCGGCGCGCTTCGACTCGGGTATGTCGGTCATGCTCGCGCGCTGCGTGAGCATCTGCCGAACCTTGTCCTCCTCTTTCATCTGGCCGTAGAGGAAGACTATGGCCTTGTACGCGTCCTCGTTGCGCGGGTCGCGGTTGAGTATGTCCTGGTAGGCCTGTATGGCCCTCTGGCCCGTGGCGACGTTCTCCGGCGAGGCCACGCCCGGTTTGTACTGCTGCTGCACGGCGCGCGCGATGAAGAGCGGCGCGTTCTTCTGCGTCGGGTCGAGCTCGAAGGCCCTGCGGAACTTCTCCTCCGCCTGGGTGAACTGGCCCTCGCGGTAGGCCCTGGCCCCCTCGTTCAGGGCGTTCTTCGCGCGAATCCTGTTAATGACGCCGCACCCCGCGGAGGTCGCGACCAGGAGCAGGAGCAGCGTGACAGTGCTGGTTCGAGAGAGTTTCATTGGATGATGGCTCCGCGTAGAGACAATTCCGTTTGCGAAAGGGGGCTCGGGCGCCAGACGACGCGCGCCGCTCCGGCCCTCCGGGCGGGCGGCGGCGCACGCTTCCCACTAAGGCGCCCTCACTCTATGGCTCGAGCGCCTCGGTCTGGAGGCCGACGGGGTTGGCGCCCGCGCCCTTGATGGCGTCAATGACCTTGACCACGTCGCCGTACTTGAATGTGGTGGGGGCCTTGACGAAGACCGTCCTCTCGATCTTCTCGTCGGGCGGCAGGTCGGCGCGCGACTCCATGCCCTCCTTGAAGATGCCCTGCTCCTTGCGCTCCTTGAACTCGGCGGCCAGTCGCGACGCGATGGGGGCGGTGTCGGCGACCGCGCCATCGGCTATCTTGTTGCCGCCGCGTATGAGCTCGACCTTCTGATCCTTGGCGATGGTGACGATGAGGGTGCGCGGGCTCTGCTTTGCCTGCGCGCTCATCTCCTCGCTGCGCTCGGGGACGAGCGTCTTGAAGCGGGTCGGCTTGAGCGGCGTGATGACCATGAAGATGATCAGCAGCACCAGCAGGATGTCAATGAGCGGTGTGACGTTGATGTCCGGCTTGGCGCCGGTGCCGCCCCCGCCTGAACTCATTCCCATGA
>DASPKR010000271.1:0-3318 GCA_035627975.1 Pyrinomonadaceae bacterium
GGGTCGAAGAAGTTGCGCGCGTCGAGGTTGTCGTTGCGGTGGTACTCGTAGAGCGAGCCGTGAAATGCGTTCGTCCCCGACTTCGACACGGCGCTTATCTGCCCGCCCGAGTTGCGGCCGTACTCGGCGCTGTAGGCGTTCGTCTCGACGCGGAACTCGCGTATGGCCTCAAGGCCGAGCACGGTTCCCGCGGCGCTGCCCGCGGGGCCGTTCGTGAAGTCGTTCTGCGGCGTGCCGTCCAGGAGGAAGACGTTAGAGCGCGGGTCTTGCCCGTTGATGCTTATGCCGAGCCCGTGGGCGACGACGGAGCCGCCGTCGCGGTGCGGGTAGGCGATGACGCCGGGCTGTAGGAGCGCGAGGTCTGTGTAGTTGCGGCCGTTCAAGGGAAGCTCGCGTATGGAGCGCTCGCCCACAAGGTAGCTCAGCTCCGGCGTCTGTGTGTTGACGAGGGCGGTCTCGTCCGAGACCGTCACGGTCTCCTCTTCGAGCCCCTTGATCTTCAACTCTATGTCGAGCGTGGCCGTCTCGTTGACGGTGAGCGTGATGCGGTCGGAGACGTAGCGCTGGAAGCCGCCCTTCTCGGCGCTCAGCTCGTAGGAGCCGACGGGCAGGCCCGGGAAGGTGTAGCGCCCCTCGGCGTCCGTCACGGCCGAGCGGGCGAGGCCCGTCTCTATCTGGCGCGCGCGAACCTCCACGCCAGCAATCACGGCGGCGTTCACGTCGCGCACGACGCCCGTCAGCGTGCTCGTCGTCGTCTGCGCGTGGGCCGCCGCGGCGGCGGCGAAAAGCATCAAGAGGACGGCGGCGAAGGAGGAATTTTTACGCATGATTACCTTTTGTCACTCCGTAGTGCGGAGGGCTGTCCCGCGAGTGTTTATACTCTACATTCTATCAGGCGGTTTCAGCGAGCCGGGCGGAAATCCGGCGCCGCTTTTACAAGGTTGACAGCCGGGCCGATTCTTTTACACCATCTTTACAAACGGCGGGCCGGTTTCGACGATAATTGCCGAACAATTAGAACGGGCGGTCGTTTCTTTTTGTTGCCTGTCTTTCGCGATTAATCCAGAGGAGAATCCGTCTTGACTCCGAAAAAGCCAGCCGCCCGGCTCCTGCCCGCCGCGGCCCTCCTGCTCATGCTCGCCCTCGCGGCCTCGGCCCAGACGCACCGCGCGTCGCTGCGCGGCACCGTCTATGACCCGAACGGCGCGGCCGTCGCAGGCGCCTCCGTCAGGCTAACGAACGTCGAGACGGGCGAGACGCGCGTCGCCGCCAGCGACGCGTCGGGCGAGTACGCCGTCTCGTCGCTGCGCCCCGGCAATTATCAATTGGAGGTCGAGCTTAAGGACTTCTCGAAGTACGTCGAGCGCCTGACCCTCTCGGTCAACGAGGAGCGCAGGGCGGACGTTCACCTCGCGATACTCAGGCTCGAGGAGCAGGTCGTCATAGACTCGACGCTCGCGGCGCCGCTCAAGACCGACTCGGCCTCGCTCGGCACCGTTATAGAGAACCGGCAGGTCGAGGGGCTGCCGCTCGACGGGCGTAACTTCTTCGAGCTGGCGCTCTTAGTCCCCGGCGCGGCGCCTCCCGCGCAAGGCTCCGCCGGGTCGGTGCGCGGCGACTTCGCCTTCTCCGTCAACGGCGCGCGCGAGGACTCGAACAACTTCCTTCTGGACGGCGTCTATAACGTTGACCCGAAGCTCAACACCTTCGGCGTGCGGCCGCCCGTTGACGCCATACGCGAGTTCGAGACCGCGACCTCAACTTACGACGCCGCCTTCGGCCGCAGCGGCGGCGCGCAGGTCAACGTCGTAACGAAGTCGGGCGCCAACGAATTCCACGGCTCGCTCTTCGAGTTCCACCGAAACGCCGCGCTCGACGCCCGCAACTACTTCGCGCCCGCCTCGGAGCCGGCGCCCAAGTACATACGCAACCAGTTCGGCGGCGCGGTCGGCGGCCGCATCGTCCGCGACCGCACCTTCTTCTTCGCCGACTACGAAGGCACGCGCTCGCGCGAAGGCATCACGCGCGTCACGAACGTCCCGACGCTCGCCGAGCGCTCAGGCGACTTCTCGCAGAGCCTCCTGGGCCGGCCGTTCAACCCCTTCGTCGGGGCGCCGTTCGCCGGCGGCATCATTCCGCAAGAGTTCCAGCACCCCGTAGGCCGCGCCATCGCCGCGCTCTACCCTCTGCCGAACCGCGCGGCCCCCTTCGCAAACTTCGTCTCCTCGCCCACGCAGGCGGACGACAACGACCACTTCGACGCGCGCGTTGACCACGTCCTCGGCGACGCCTCCACGCTCGCCTTCCGCTACAGCTTCGGCGACCGCCGTCTGTACGAGCCCTTCGCAGGCCCGGCGTTCGCGGCCGTCCCCGGCTATGGCAACGACGTGCTGCGCCGCAGCCAGAACGCTATGGCGAGCTACACGCGCGTATTCTCGCCCGCGCTCGTGAACGACGCGCGCGTCGCCTTCGGGCGCGTCGCGTCGGCCGTGCTTCAGGAGAACCGCGCTGCGAGCGTCAACCGCCGGGTGGGCCTGCCCGACCTTTCTCAGAACCCGCGCGACTTTGGCCTGAGCTTCATCACCGTCACGGGCTTCTCGCCGCTCGGCGACGAGTACAACAACCCGCAGAACAGCGTAACTAACACCTATCAGCTCCTGGACACGGCGACCTACTCGCGCGGGAGCCACCTATGGAAGTTCGGCGCCGACGTTCGGCTCGTCCAGCAGAACGCCTTCCGCGACGTGCAGGCGCGCGGCTTCCTGCAGTTCTCGCCCTTCGCATACACGGGCGTCGCGCTGGCAGACCTGCTGCTCGGGCTCCCGACTGTGACGGGCGGCGCGCGCGTTGACAACGCGCAGCACCTGCGCACGGAGAGCTACCACTTCTTCGCAAACGACTCGTTCCGCCTGACGCCGCGCCTGACCCTGAGCGCGGGCCTGCGCTACGAGTACAACTCGCCGCCCGTTGACGCGGAAGACCGCGCGAACCTTTACGACTTCGCCACGCGCTCGCTCGTGCGCGTAGGCACGGCGGGGATGCCCCGCGCGGGCTACGAGGCCGACCGCAACAACTTCGCTCCGCGCGTAGGCCTCGCGTGGACTCTGGGCGAGGAGGGCGAGACGGTGCTGCGCGCGGGCTACGGCGTCTATTACGACACCTCGCCGCTCGCGCCCTCCGAGGCGCTCTACTTCAACGCGCCCTTCTTCGACTTCAACCTCTTCTTCCCGCTGCCCGGTCTGCCCCTGACCGTCACAGACCCGTTCCCGTCCTTCTTCCCCGTGCAACTGCCGGACGCGGCGCAGGCCATACAGCGGG
>DASPKR010000272.1:0-3066 GCA_035627975.1 Pyrinomonadaceae bacterium
GAAAGCAATTAGAGTCTCCGTGCTGCTTCTGTCTTTAACCGGCGCTGCCCGCGCGGGCGAGATTATTATTCCCCCCGCGCCAAATTCGGCGACAGCAAACTGCGTGCAGGAAGTGCCTGCAAATAGTGAGGATTCTGTCGAGGAAACGGTCACCCTGACAGGGATCGCACTCGCCGTGCTCCTAAGCCTGCTGCCCTAACTCTCGCGTCAGGCTAACCTTAAAGGCCGCCCCTGCGACGGCTCGGCATAAGTGTGTCTTGCGGGCGGCAGAACGGGAAGAGGTCGCCCGCAGGCGTGAGAGTAACCCCCCGCGGGGGAGAATGCAACGATTTTTACAGCCGCCACAATTTTTGTCGGCCGGACATGCGCCGCAAATGTTGCAGGAGGCGTTAAGTCCTTTATTTGAGATACCTCGTCCACTTCGCACAGTACGCATCGGTCAAGTACGAAATTTTTCGTTGACAGTACGAATCTCTTCGTAGTAGCCTCTCCCCGGCCTTGGTCGGGAGGTGCTTAGGAGCGATGCCTGAAACCGAATTGCCGCGCCCGACGGACGCGGAACTACAAATCCTCAAGGTGCTCTGGCGCCGCGGCCCCAGCACCGTGCGCGAGGTCTTCGAGACGCTCGGCGAGACGCGCGGGACGGGCTACACGACCGTCCTCAAGCTCATGCAGATCATGGCGGACAAGGGACTGGTCGTAAGAGACGAGCGCGAGCGGGCGCACCGCTACGAGGCCGCGTCGCCCGAGGACGAGACGCAGCGGCACCTCGTCGGCGACCTGCTGCGGAAGGCTTTCGACGGGTCGGCGCAGAAACTAGTCATGCACGCGCTCTCGGCCGAGCGCGCCACGGCCGAAGAGCTGACGGAGATCAGGCGGATGCTCGACGAGCTGGAAAGGGGAGGGGAACGTTGAACGGGGTGCTCGACACGCTCCGCCCGCTGTCGGACGCGGCCGGGTGGGCGCTCGTCTACTCGCTCTGGCAGGGCGCGCTGGTAGCGGCCGCCTACGCGTGCTTCTCGGCTCTGGCGGCACGCGCCGGTGCGAACGTCCGCTACGCGGGCGCGGTCGTCGCGCTGGCGCTCATGCTTCTGCTACCGTGCCTGACGGCGGGGCTCGCCTTGCGCTCGCCGCAGGGGCTTTTCTCGCGCGAGGCCGTTGCGCCGGAGGGGGCGTGGACGGACTCTGCGCGGGATCGCGGCGTCGCGTCGCGTGCGGGCAAGGAGCACGCGACGCGCGCCGCAACGCCCGAGCGGCCTTCGCCCGCCGCCTCGGTCTCCTCCCTGCGGGGCTGGGCCGAAGAGCGGCTTGAGGCCGCGCTGCCGTGGCTCGTCCTCGCGTGGCTTGCGGGCGTGGTGTCGCTCGGCTCGCGGTACGCGGGGGCGTGGCTACTCGTGGTGCGCCTGCGCAGGAGCGCGGAGCCGGTCGCCGAACGCTTCGAGGAGATGCTCGCGCGCGTCTCCGCGGGGCTGCGCGTGTCGCGCGGGGTGCGCCTGTGCCGTTCGGCGCTCGTCGAGGTGCCGACGGTCGTCGGGCACCTGCGCCCGGTCATACTCGTCCCGGCCGCGGCTCTCGTCGGGCTCACGCCGCGGCAGTTGGAGGCCGTGCTCGCGCACGAGCTGGCGCACGTGCGCCGCTACGACTATGCCGTCAACCTCTTGCAGACGGCGGTCGAGACGCTGCTCTTCTATCACCCGGCGGCGTGGTGGCTCGGCCGCCGCGCGCGCGCCGAGCGCGAACACGCCTGCGACGACGCGGCCGTCGAGGCGACGGGCGACGTGCTGCTCTACGCGCGCGCCCTCGCCGCGCTCGAACAACTGCGCGGCGCCCCCGCGGCGCCGGCGCTGGCCCTCGCGGCCGACGGAGGATCACTCGTGAAACGCATACAGAGACTCGTCAGCAGGAACCGCCGCGCGCGCGCGCCGCGCCCCTTCGCGGCCGTCGCCCTCGGCGCGGCGCTCATCCTCTGCTGCGCCGTTGCCGCGCAGCGCTCGCTCGCCACCGCGGGGGCCGTGCCGGGGTGGGAGATTCGCGCGGGCGCGGCCTCGGCACAGCCGCGCCGGCAGGTGGCGGTCACCTTCGTCAACTACCCCGGCTACATCTACGACGCGGGGCGGCTGGCGAACAAGTCGAACAAGCTGCTGCGCTCGCTCGCCGCGAACGGCATCCAGGCGGTCGCCTTCGTCAACGAGGCGCAGTTCTACAGGGTGGACGGCTCGGAGCACGAGCCGCGCGTGCAGGCGCTGCGCGACTGGCTCGACGCCGGCCACGAGCTGGGCAACGAGACGGCGCACCACATGAACCTCTACAGGCAGCCGACCGAGGACTTCGAGGCGGACGTGATTCGCGGCGAGCAACTCATCAAGAAGCTCTCGGCCGAGCGCGGCCGGCGGGTGCGTTACTTCAGTTACCCGTACCTGAACACCGGCTCGAACCCGGAGGAGAAGGCGCGCGTCGAGCGCTTCCTGCGCGGCCGCGGCTACCAGATTCACCCCGTCACCGTGGACAACATGGACTGGCTCTTCAGCCACGCCTACATGGACGCACTCCGCCGCGAGGACGAGGCGGCGGCCGCCGCCATACGCGCCGACTACGTCCCCTACATGGAGCGCATGTTCGAGTTCTACGAGGCGTACTCGCGCGAGGTCGTCGGGCGCGAGATACCGCAGGTGTTGATGCTGACGGGCGGGGCGCTCAACGCCGACTGCTTCGACGACCTCGTCGCGATGATGAAGCGGCGCGGCTACTCCTTCGTCACGATGGAGCAGGCGACGCGCGACGAGGCGTACGGGCTGCCGGACACCTACACGGGCGAGCGCGGCGACTCGTGGATAGCGCGCTGGGCCGTGACGAAGGGGATGGAGTTCAGGGACACGGAGGAGGACGAGTTGCCCGACTCGATGAAGCGCTACATGGCCGAGCGCAGTCACGAGTGGCGCGCGAAGGCCAGGCCGAAGAAGTAGCCGGGGGTGACGAGAATGAGGCGGAAGACAATCGCGCGCGCCCTTCTGGTTTCGGCGATGTTCGTGTCGGGGCTCGCGGTGCAGGCCGCGGGGCAGGCGGGCG
>DASPKR010000273.1:0-2054 GCA_035627975.1 Pyrinomonadaceae bacterium
GAGGGGTTGACGCTGACGAGGCCGTGCGTGACGCAGTAGGCGTCTTCGATCTGGTGGCGGCTGCGCAGGACCTGTGTGAGCAGGCGGCCGGCGACGAGCTGCGCCTCGGTCAGACGCTCCTCCGCCCCGGCGCTCATCGTCGTCTCGAAGCAGACGCCGAGGAAGCTCTCGTTGAGGCCGACGAAGGTGGCGCGGTCGTCCGCCCAGACGGAGTTGCCGGAGTGGTTGGCGGCGTCCTCGTCGCGGACGATTTTGTAAATCTGGCCGAAGCGGTCGATGACGTAGTTGTAGGACTTGTGGCGGCGGACGTATTCGAGCAGGCCCCGGCTGCGCGTCTCGATGGAGGCGCTGTTGTCGGGCGTGAACGGCAGCATGTCGTTCTCGGAGGTGTGGAAGACGATGCCGAGGGGGTCGCGCTTGAGGCCCTCCTCCGTAAGGGGCTTGCCGCCGCGGAAGAGGTAGAAGCCGCGCGGGCGGTTCTCGGTCTCGTAGTCGCGCAGGATGCGCGCGCCGTTGCTGTAGCGCTCGAAGCCTTCGGCCTGCTCGACGAGCCAGACCTTCTCCGGCTTGAAGTCGGGCAGGCGCGGCGCGCTGTGCCTCGCCTGGGCGGTCTGAAGATGGACGACGGGCGTCACCGCCTTCCCCGCGCCGTAGCGCGCGGCGAGGTAAGCGTTGGCGCGGCCGGCAGTCCAGTAGAGCCCGGCGCAGGCGCCGAAGAGCAGCGCGGCGGCGAGCGCGGCGCAAGGGAAGGCGAGCAGGCGGCGGTGCTGGTAGCAGCGGAAGAGCAGGCGCGAAGACAGGGGCGCGCGCCCGGTCATGCACAGCAGCGTGCGGCGCTCGTTCGAGGCGGCGGGGAGGAGCTTGGCAAGCTCCTGTAATATGAGGTGGTAGAGCCAGAGTTTTAGGAGCTGTTCGTAGGCGCGGCGGTTCTTCAGGACGAGGCGGCGGGCTGGCCCCATGCGCTCGATGAAGGCGTCCGCGCGCGCGCGGCTGGCCGCCTGAAGCGCCAGCGTGTTGTTGAGGAAGCGCAGGCGCACCTCGGGCCGTTCGAAATAGTGAGCGTAGCGCTCGACGATCTTCGAGTAGCTCAGCGTCGAATCCACGGGAACCCTCTGGCGTGCGGGGCGGGGCCTGACCGACTACTTTTGAATTTCGGCGACCATCGCCTGCGCGGCGGCGCCCTTAGAGCGAAGCTCGGAGGCGAGCCGCGAGGCGTCCTCGCGCGTGGCGAGGCGCCCGACGCGCACGCGGTGCCAGACGCCGCGGTTAGGAATCTCGGCCGCCTCGGCGCGCGCGTCGAAGCCGGCCGCGCGCAGAGCCGAGACGCGCTCGTTCGCCTCAGAGACGTTACTGAATGCGCCGACCTGCACGGTGAACTTCCCGCCCGTTTCGGACGGGGCTGCGGGCTCCGTCGCGGGCTGCGCGGCTTTCTGAGGGGCGGGCTGTTCGACGGCAGGCTTGCTGGGCGCGGGCCCTTGCTTCGCGGGCTTCGGCGCGACGGGCTCGGACGTTGTGCTGGTCGCGGCGTTCTGAAGCACCGACTCGGGCGCGGTCGCGGCGACGGCCTCGCCGACGGGCTTCGACATCCAGTTGAAAAGCAGGAGAACGGCGAGGAACCCGAGGCTGCTCAGCAGGAGCCAGGCCGGCGCGACGCGAAGCACGCGCATACCCACGGCGTAGCCGTCCGGCACGGGTCGCGCGGCCGGCGGCAGCGGAGCCCAGATTTCTGCCTCGGCGGCGGGCTCGGCCTCCTGCGCGGGCGCAGCCTCTGCGAAGGAGCCCGAGGGCCGCGCGGGGGCAGTCACGACGACGGCAGAGGCCGACGGCGGCGCGGTGAACTGACTTTTTGCCGCGGCCGGGGCCTCTGCTTCGAGCACGTCTTCGGCCGACGCCACGAACTGCTCGGCGGCGAAAGCTCCGGGCGACTCTTCGGGGATGACGATGATGTCATCGGCCGAGAGCGTCTCGGCGCTCTCGCCACCCTGCGCCTGCGGCCTTGTGCCGAAGAGCGCGCCGCACGTGGGGCAGACCGTGCAGTAGAGGGCGTCGAACAC
>DASPKR010000274.1:0-4971 GCA_035627975.1 Pyrinomonadaceae bacterium
TTCACCTTCCGCCACCCGACCGGCGAGACGCCCGAGCAGTACGTTGACAGCCTCAACGGCCACGCCGGCTTCCCCCTCACTCCGGCCGAGCGCGACGAGCTGGTAGCGCGCCTCATGGACGGCCGCGAGACGCGCGCGAGCGTATTGCGCCGCGTGGCCGAGGACGAGGACTTCGCGCGCGCGGAGTTCAACCGCGCCTTCGTCCTGATGCAGTACTTCGGCTACCTGCGCCGGAGCCCCTCGGCCCCGCCCGACACTGGCTTCGGGGGCTACAACTTCTGGCTAGGGAAGCTCGAAGAGTTTGGAGGCGACTGGCGCCGCGCCGAGATGGTCAAGGCGTTCATAACCTCAATCGAGTACCGGCAGCGCTTCGGCCAGTGAGACGGCGGCCGTTGACGACGGCACTGCCGTCGTCAACGGCCCGTCGCGCCTTACGCGCCCGCGATTTTCCGCCTGAACTCCTCGGCCGTAAGGCGGTGGCGGAAGGCGTGGGTGCCGTCTATGAGGAGGACGGGGATGTCGTAGCCGTAGCGCCTCAGAAGCTCGGGGTCTGTGAGTATGTTGACCTCCTCGAAGGTGTAGAGGCCGGCGCACCCGGCGCGCTCGATCTCCCGCTTCGCCTCCTCGCAGAGGTGGCAGCCGGGCTTCGTGTAGAGGGTCACGTGGGGTTTCATCTTCGGGCGAAATTTAGCACGGTCTGTGGCGCGGGCGCGAAAGTTCATAGTAAAAAATAAATGTTGCCACGAAAACGTGAAAGGGGTATAAATGCCCCGAAGCCAAGCCATTTTTATTGTGTGATTTCAGGCGCGGCGCTCTTCATGTCACGCAAAAGCATTTGATCCCACACGCAGGAAGGTAAGAGCCCCAGACTCTTATTTTGCGGCGACTCGCATCGCCAGCGAGTGGCCTGCACCTCGGGCTACCTTTAGGCCGTAGGCGCGGGCCGTCCGGAACCGAAACCGAAAACCCCCGAAGGGAGTTCGCGGCTTGGATCAAAAGGACAATCCGACACCGCCCGCCGAAGGGCAGGGCGCCGAGGCCAAGCAAGACGGCCCGACAGTACAGGAACTTCTAGCCGCCTCACGCGGGGAAGTCACGCCCCGCGGCGCGGAGCCCCCCGCTAAGGGGCGTCCGGCTACGCCCGTCACGCCTCCGGCGTTTGAGGCCTCCTCCGGCACGGTTCCCGAGGCCGCGCCGCGCGGCGACGCGCCGGGCAAGTCCGTGCCTGCGACCACGCCCCAGGCGGCGCGAGCGACGCCCTCGACGGGGGCGGCGCGCGCCGGCTCGACGCCTACGGCCGCGGTCGCCAAGGGCGTCGGCAAGGGGGTGGCGACGAAGACGCCGGCCGGGCCGATTGTGCAGAGCGCGCCCGAGCCGCCGATAAACAAGCTCAGGCGCCGGATCGTTTGGGCGAGCGTCGCGTCGTTCCTCGGCGTGTCGTTCCTGATGTTCCTGCGCTTCTTCCTGCCGCGCGCAATCACGGAGCCTTCGAGCGTCTTCCGCATAGGCTTCCCCGGCGACTACTCCTTCGGCGTTGACACGAAGTGGCAGCACCAGTACCGCGTCTGGGTAGTCCGAAACTCGGAGCGGCTCTTCGTCATCCACGCCGTCTGCACTCACCTCGGGTGCACGCCCGACTGGAAGGCGAGCGAGAACAAGTTCAAGTGCCCGTGCCACGGGAGCGGCTACGACAGCGAGGGCGTCAACTTCGAGGGGCCGGCGCCGCGCCCGATGGACAGGGCGCACGTCGAGATGGATGCGGAGGGGCAGATAGTCGTCAACAAGGACAGGCTCTACAAGTGGGAGAAGGGGAAGGAGAGCGAGTTCAACAACGAAGGCGCGTTCATAAGGGTCTAGCTGGCGCAACAAAAACATCAAGCGGGTTCGTCTTTCTCTGAAAAACGTTTTGGGCTTGTGGGGGTGAAGCGATGGAGCCTGAACGGCCGGGTGGGAACGGCGGCAGCGGCGGCGCGGAAGAGCTTGAGCCGAGTGAGGCCCGGAGGGGCAAGGCCGGCACGCTCATAGGCAAGGCGCGCGCGCAGGGCCTCGCGCTGAAGGAGCGAGCCGAGGCCGAGGCCAAGACTTACAAAGACCCGCAGCAGACGCAACTCTGGAAGTCAATCTTCCGCGTCTCGCACGACCGCTCCGACCCGCGCAACCGCTCGCTCGCAGTCCTCTCGAACGTCTTCCTGCACCTCCACCCGGCGAAGATAAACCGCGACGCCGTGCGCTACCCCTTCACGTGGGGCATGGGGGGCATCACCTTCTACCTCTTCATCGTGCTCACCTTCACGGGCGTGCTCCTCATGTTTTACTACCACCCGACGAAGGTTCAGGCGTTCCGAGACATTCTCTACCTCGAGCACGACGTCCCCTTCGGCAAGCTCCTCAGGAACATGCACCGCTGGGCGGCGCACCTGATGATAATAACGACGTGGCTGCACATGTTCCGCGTGGTGCTGACGGGCTCCTACAAGCGGCCGCGCGAGTTCAACTGGTGCGTGGGCGTCGTCCTGCTCGTGCTGACGATGTTGCTCTCCTTCACGGGGTATCTTCTGCCGGACGACCAGCTGGGCTTCTGGGCCGTGACGGTGGGGACGAACATGGCGCGCGCCACGCCAGTGCTGGGCAGCGAGGGGCCGTTCGGCCCGCAGCTCGGGATGACGCCTTTTAACGACGTGCGCTTCGGGCTGCTGGGCGGCTCGATTGTTGACGCGAACGCGCTGCTCCGCTCTTACATCTGGCATTGCATAGGCATCCCGCTCGTCGCCTCAGTCTTCATGGCCGTCCACTTCTGGCGCATACGGAAGGACGGCGGCATCTCCGGCCCCGCGCCCGTCATGCTCGAATCGGAGATGAAGGCGGTCAAGAAGTAGTCAGGCCGAAAGTTGACTTAAGCCCAGGTCGAGGTTCTTCAGATGGAAAACGTCGCGAATCTACAGGGCCGCAGCGGCTTCCGTTTGACGCGCGGGAAATTGCTGCTCATCGGGTTGGCGCTCGTTATACTCGTGTGGGCGCTCACGGTCGAGGACTGGCACCAGCTCTGGGTGATTATGTCGGCGCCGGACAACGTCCCCATCGCGGCGCTCCTGATCGTCGTCCCGTTCTTCACGTGGCTGGGCTTCCGGCAGGCGCGCGACAACGACGCGCTCATCGAGCAGCTGGAAGCAGACCCGCAGCTCGCCAAGACGCACTACCGCAAGACCCAGCCGTGGCGGCCCGGCTGGGCGCGCGAGATTCACGTCTGGCCTTACCTCGTCCGCATAGAGTTCCTCGCCGCCGTCATCGTCACCGTCATCCTCTTCGTCTGGTCAATCACGCTCGACGCGCCTCTGGAAGAGCCCGCCAACCCGAGCCTTACGATGAACCCTTCGAAGGCGCCGTGGTACTTCCTCGGCCTTCAGGAGATGCTCGTCTATTTCGACCCGTGGATAGCGGGCGTGGTGATGCCGGGGCTGCTCATTGTCGGGCTGATGGTCTTCCCCTACGTTGACTCGAACCCGCTGGGCAACGGCTACTACACCTGGCGGCAGCGGAAGTTCGCGATCTCGATGTTCATCTGGGGCTTCTTCATGTGGATCATACTGATCCTCATCGGCACCTTCATAAGGGGGCCGGGCTGGATCTGGTTCTGGCCGGGCCAGACGTGGGATCACAACGCCGTCGTCTTCGACCGCAACCGCGACCTGCACGAGATAGTCGCCGGCTGGGGCCTCTCGTTCCTGAACCTCTCGCCGTTCAAGGAAATCTTCGGCGCGGTGGTCGTGGGCGTCATCATGCTGGCGGGCGGCGTCTTCTTCCACATCCTGATGACCAGGCCCGCGCCTCGGCTCCGCGACTTCACGTCGTGGTCGCGCTTCAAGGCATGGCTGCGCACGCCGGGCGAGTTCCAGCGAAAGCTACTCGAACGGACGAGCCTGCTCCAGTACATGACCTTCCAGTTCTTCGCTATCTCGGTGCTGTGGCTCTTCCCCGTGAAGCTCCTGCTGCGGCTCCTCTTCACCATCAAGTACATCTGGGTCACACCCTGGTTCAACGTCTGACGCTTCCCGAACTGGCGGAGGTAGAAGTCAAGTGGCTGAGACTCCTGAATCGGACAAGCTGGTTAAGCGCGACGCGGCCGCCGAGGCCGGCCCGGCCCCCGACCCCATCACGGGCCGCTCGACGAGCAGCATCCTGCTCGTCTGCGCGCTGCTTCTGACGGGCTCGCTCGTCTGGGCGCTGTGGGACGAGGTTTACGGGATGCGCCCGTGGAAGGGCTTCCAGAAGTCCTACGTCAAGCGCTACGAGCGCTACCTGAAGCGCCTGGAGCGGCGCGGCTTCAAGACCGAGGAAGAGGTAAAGAAGAGCGACGAGTACCTGCGCCTCGAGAGCGAGCGGAAGCAGGCGCGCGCCGCCGTCGAGGGCGACCTCAAGAAGATAGACGGCCGCGTGCGCGTCATTGACGCGCAGCTCGACGCCATCTCGAACGAGTTCCAGAACCGCCGCGGCCGCATAACGGTCGCGAGCTACGAGGCCGAGGTCGCAGACCCGGAAGACAAGGACGACCGGCGCCGCGACATCGAGGAGATGAAGGCGCAGAAGGCCGTCATCTCCGTCCCGGCCGACGACGGCAGCGGCAAGGCCCAGCGGCAGGAGCTCGACTACAACCAGATAGAGGCGAAGTACAACTCCCTGAAGGACGAGAAGGGCCGTCTGCTCGCCGAGCGCGGCGAGCTCCTCAAGGAGTCGAGCGAGTTAGAGAGGAAGCGCGACGAGTACCTCAAGGACAACGTGACGGAGGCGACCGAGAGCCAGGTGCGCCTGCTGCGCGCCGGGCTCGAAAACTTCAACTTCGGCATCAAGCAGATAAACATAAACGGCGACCAGATAGTTGAACGCTGCGAGACCTGCCACGTGGGCGTCCGCTCGCCGATAAGGATAACGCCGGCCGACATGATGCCGGCCGGCCGCGGCCGCCGCCCCGACAAG
>DASPKR010000275.1:0-4109 GCA_035627975.1 Pyrinomonadaceae bacterium
CTGCTCGGCGGCGCCTACGGCGCGGCGCACCCCGACCGCGCGCGCGAGCATTTAGGCATTGCGGCCCGCACCTTCCGCGAGCTGGGCGCGCGCCTCGACCTCGCGCGCGCCGAGGAGCTGCTCGAAAGCTTCGAGGGGCGCGAGCCCGAAGAGCTGAGCCCGGAGCCGCCCGCGCCCGCGCAACTCCTAACGCTGAGGCTGGCCGAGGCCGTCGCCTCGCGCGAGCTGCTGCTCCGTGAGCTCGCGGCCGTCATACAGCAGGAGGCGAGGGCCGTCCGCGTCGCCGTGTTCGAGGCGGGCGACGAAGGCCACGCGCGGGTCGTCACCTCCCACGGCTTCACGGGCGCAGAGGGCGCGCGCCTGGCCGCCGGGCTCGACCGCGCCGGGACGGACGAGGAGCGCGAGCGCCTCGCCGACGAAGAGGACGCGCGCCTAATCGCCCTGCGCCCTTCGAGCGCCCCGCCCGCCACGCTCTTCATCTCGCCGCGTGCGCTCTCGGCGCTGCCGGGCGGCGCGCCCCTCGAACCGCTCCTGCGCGTAGTCGAGCTGGGGATGGACGTGTGCGCGCTGCGCACGCGGGCGCGCTCCGGCGCGGGCCCGCAGTCGCAGGGGGCTCTGGCCGACGCGTCGCTCATGCCCGGCTTCATCCATTCGAGCCCGGCCATGACGCGGCTCGTGGACGAGGTTCACAAGATACGCTCTTCGGACGTGACGGTGCTCGTCACGGGCGAGTCCGGCACGGGCAAGGAGCTTGTCGCCCGCGCCATCCACGCCCTCTCGTCGCGCCGCAACAAGGTCTTCGTCCCCTTCAACTGTACTGCCGTCCCCAAAGAGCTCTCCGAGGGCTACCTGTTCGGCTACCGCCGCGGCGCTTTCACCGGCGCCGTGCAGGACTCGCCCGGCGTCATACGCACGGCCGCGGGCGGCACTCTCTTCCTCGACGAGGTGGGCGACCTCCCGCTCGACGTTCAGCCGAAGCTCTTGAGGTTCTTGCAGGAGGGCGAGATTCAGCCGCTCGGCGAGCAGCGGCCCACTAAAGTTGACGTGCGCATCATCGCGGCGACGAACACCGACCTCGAGAAGATGGTCTCGGAGGGGCGCTTCCGCGAAGACCTCTACTACCGCCTGAACGTCATACGCCTGCGCGTGCCGCCCCTTCGCGAGCGCCGCAGCGAGATCCCGACCATCGTCAACTACTACATCAACCACTACTCGACGCGCTTCGGCCGCCGCGACATAACCATCACGCCGCAGACGCTTGACCTCCTTATGGTCTGCGACTGGCCCGGCAACGTCCGCATGCTCTGCAACGAGATACAACGCGTCGTGGCGCGCGCCGAGGACGGCACCGTTATTACCCCCGACCACCTCTCGCCCGAGCTTCGCCACATCGCCGCGCCGCACGCGCCCGCCACCGTGACGCAGATAAACTCAGGCGGCGGCCTCGCCGCTGCCGCGGCATCCGACGCCATCTCGCAGGGGCTCACGCTCGCCGACGCCACGGCCGAGCTCGAGCGCCGCATGATCGCCGAGGCGCTGCGTAAGCACAACGGCAACATCTCGCGCGCCGCGCGCGAGCTTGGCCTCACGCGCCGCGGCCTCTACCTCAAGCTCGGCCGCCACGACCTCTCCGCCAGCGCCTGAGCCTCCCCCTCCCTGCCCCCTGCCGCCTGCGCCGATTCGGCGGCGGCCGGCTCTTGACATAACTCCGCTTCAAATTATTCTTGGAACCATGAGCGCTGCTAAACAGCTCGTGGACTTGAGCCACGTCGTCGAGCACGGCCTTGTCACGTACAGGGGGCTGCCGGCGCCGGTCATATCCGACCACCTGAGCCGCGAGGAGTCCAGGAAGCTCTACGCCGGAGGGACGGAGTTTCACATCGGCCGGATAGAGATGGTCGCGAACACGGGGACTTACCTCGACAGCCCGTTCCACCGCTACGAGGACGGCGACGACCTGTCGGGGCTTGCGCTCTCCTCGCTCGCCGATCTGGACGGCGTCGTCGTCAAGGCCGACGGCGCACGGGGCCGCGCCGTCGGGCGCGACGCCTTCGACGGCCTCGACGTGCGCGGCAAGGCCGTGCTAGTGCACACGGGCTGGGACGCGCACTGGAAGACGGAGCGTTACTTCGAGGGTCATCCTTTCCTGACGGAAGAAGCCGCGGAGTCCCTTGCCGGCGGGGGCGCAGCGCTCGTCGGCATTGATTCGTACAACATTGACGACACGGCGGACGGCCGCAGGCCCGCGCACAGCGTTTTGCTCCGCGCGGGCGTCCCCATCGTCGAGCACATGTGCGGCCTCGGGCGGCTGCCGCGCGAAGGCTTCAAGTTCTTCGCGGTGCCTGTGAAGGTCAGGGGGCTCGGCACGTTCCCCGTGCGCGCGTTCGCCGTCGTCGGGCGTTAGCCGGGGCGAGTAGATGAGATGACGAAGACGAAATTCCTGACGTTACTGCTCCTCATCGTCGGGCTCCCCGCAAACGCGGCCGGGCAGGAGAAGCCCTCGTGGATAGCCCGGCTTGAAACCTTGCTGCGCGAGAAGGAGCGGGCGTGGAGGATCGCGGAGAAAGACGCGAGGGGGGCCGGGAAGTATTACCACGAGACGATCATTCTGAAGTCCGGCGCCCTGCGCGCCGACATCAGCATAGACGTGCTGGATACGGCGGAGATGGCCAAAGAGCAGTTCGACGGCGAGGAGATAGCGTTCACGAACATTCTGGGGAAGGGCTCGGTCAAGTCCGAGCTGGAAAACCTGGGCGACGAGAACTTCATGTTCACGGGCAGGAGGGGGCCGAGGCGGCGCGGGAACATCTTTCTCAGGCGGGGCAACGTGCTTGTCAAAGTCTTCGCCCCGTCGGCCCGGACGGCCGAAAGGTTCGCGAGGCACGTCGTGGGGCAGATGCCGCCGCCCGACTAGCTGAACGGAGATGAGAAGATGAAGAAGTCAATCTCGGTGTCGGCGGTCTTAATCGTCGTCCCGCTTCTGGTCTGGTCGCAGACGGCCAACACGCCATACGCCGGGCAGGAGTCGCGGCGGATCAAGTCGCTTTCGGAGGCGGAAGTCCAGGCGTACCTGACGGGGCGCGGGATGGGGCTCGCGAAGCCGGCGGAGCTGAACAGCTACCCCGGCCCGATGCACGCGCTGGAGTTGGCCGAACAGCTACACCTCTCGGAGGCGCAGCGGGCCGAGTTGCAGAAAGTTTTCGAGGCGATGCGCGCCGAGGCCGTGCGCCTCGGTAAGCTGGTCGTGGAGAAAGAGGAAGCGCTGAACCGCCTGTTCGCCGAGGGCAGGGCGAGCGCGGACAACGTGCAAGCGGCGGTGGGTGAGATCGCGCGGCTGCAAGGGGAGCTGCGGGCCGTCCACCTGCGCGCGCACCTCGATACGAAGCGCGTGCTGTCGCCCCACCAGGTTAAAAAGTATGACGAGTTGCGCGGCTACGGCGGGAAGGAAGGCGGGCCGCAGCACCAGCACAGCGGCCCCGGCGAATGACCAAACGCCCGGCGTCACCGCGCGGCGGGCGCGCGGTCGGGGAGGAACCAGCCCACGGCCTCGCGCGCGACGTCGTGCGGGATGGTGTGCGGGCCGTCGAACTCCCTGTAGAGCACTTCGTAGCCGGCGCTCCGGGCCTGCCGGACGATCCGCCTGCTGCAACTGTCTATCGGCAGCACGCGGTCGCGCGTGCCGTGGGAGATGAACAGTCGTGGCGAGCCCTGCCGCCTCTTCGGCGCGAGGAAGCCCGGCGAGAAGGCTACGACGTGCGTGACAAGGTCGCCGTTCGTGACGCCGAGTGAGAGCGCGTAGGAGGCGCCGTCGGAGAAGCCGCCGAAGGCGATGCGGCCGGGGTCAATGTTGTAGCGCTCGAAGGTCTTCTCGAGCGCGCGCTCGATGAAGGCCACGTCGGGGCCGTACTCGCCGGCGATAACGTCCCAGGTGCCGCGGCGCGACTCAGGCGCGAGCAGGATGAGGCCGGATGAGTCTGCGAAGACGCGCAGGAGCGAGAGCCCCTGAGCGGCGCTCCCGCCCGCGCCGTGCAGCATAAGGGCCAGCGGCGCGGGCCTGTCCGGCCTGTACGCGGGCGGCACGTAAAGAAGGCCGTCACGTTCCCTGTCAA
>DASPKR010000276.1:0-10243 GCA_035627975.1 Pyrinomonadaceae bacterium
AACTTCATCATTGACGTTACGGTCGAGGGCGGCAAACTGTTCATCAAGCCTTCGCATCAGGACAGGCACCAACTCGCGCCCGTCTCCGCCAACGAGTTCTTCGACTTCGACGAGCCGGGCGAGGCGCGCTTCGTCTTCGCCAGGGACGAGCGCGGCGAGTGGGCGCTGACGGTGCGCGGGATGGGGCCGCGGCCCATCTCGGCCCGCCGGCTCGTGCTCCCGCCGCCGAGCCTGAAGGGCAACACAACCTTCACGCTCAGGGGCCACGAGCGCGCAAGCGTCGTCGCCCTCGCCGGGACTTTCAACAACTGGAACCAGTCGCAGACGCTCTGCGGCAGGGAGGGCGACGCGTGGGTCTGCCGCGTGGATCTCCCTGCGGGCAGGCACGCGTACAAGTTCGTGGTGGACGGCGTCTGGATTACCGACCCCTCGAACCCGGAGGTCGAGCGCACCGCGGAAGGCCACGTCAACTCCGTGCTCTTGAAAACGCGGTGACCGCGGCGGGCGCGCGGCGGGCGGCTCTGGTAAGATAGCCCGCAAAGAATAACTCAGCAGGTGGAGACGGTATGGCGACAGAAGTTGTGATGCCGCAGATGGGCGAGTCCATCGCGGAGGGGACGATCACGCGCTGGCTCAAGAAGGTGGGCGAGCGCGTCGAGCGCGACGAGCCGCTGTTCGAGATTTCGACCGACAAGGTTGACGCCGAAATCCCCGCGCCCGCCGCAGGCACCTTGCAGGAGATAAAGTTCAAGGAGGGCGACACGGTAGAGGTAAACACCGTCGTCGCACTCATCGGCGATGGCGACGGCGCCGCTGCTCCCGCCGCGGAAGCTCAGGCGGCGCCCCCCGCGCCGGAGCCGCCCGCCCCGCCGCAACAGCCCGCCGCGCCCGCGAGCCAGGCCGCGGTCTCGGCCCCCGCGCCGCCCCCGCCGCCGTCCGCTCCGCCCGCGCCGCAGCAGCAACAGCCCGCGGCCGAGTCAGCGCCCCCGCCGCAGGCGCCCGCCCCGTCCGAAGAAAAATCTCGCGCCGAGCAGACGGCCGAGGAGCTTCGTCGCACGCGCTCCTCCCCGCTCGTGCGAAAGATCGCCGCCGAGCACGGCATAGACATAACTCGGCTCGAAGGCACGGGCGCGTCCGGCCGCGTGACGAAGAACGACATAATGAGCTTCATCGAGTCGGGCGGCGCGGCGGCCCCCGCGACGGCGCAGCCGCAGGCGCGCCCGGCGGAAGCGCCCGCGCAGGCGCCGCCCCCGGCCCGTCCGGGCGAGGGCGACCGCGTCGAGCCGATGAGCGTCATACGCAAGAAGATCGCCGAGCACATGCTCCTGTCGCGGCGCACGAGCGCGCACGTCACGACCGTCTATGAGATAGACATGACGCGCGTTGCCCGCTTCCGCGACCGCCACAAGCGCGAGTTCCAGGAGCGCTACGGCACGAAGCTCACCTTCATGCCCTTCATCTTCCAGGCCGTCACGCAGGCCATAAGGCGCTTCCCCGTCTTCAACTCGCAGGTCTCCGGCGACCAGATAATCTACAAGCGCGACATAAACCTCGGCATGGCCGTCGCGCTCGACTGGGGATTGATCGTCCCCGTCATCAAGCGCGCCGACGAGCTGTCAATCGCGGGGCTAGCGAAGGCGGCCAATGACCTCGCCGACCGCGCGCGCTCCAAACAGCTCAAGCCCGACGAGGTCGCAGGCGGCACCTTCACCATCACGAACCCCGGCGTCTTCGGCGGCCTCTTCGACACGCCGATAATCAACCAGCCGCAGGTGGCGATACTCGGCGTCGGCGTCATAGAGAAGCGCCCGAAGGTCATCACGACCGAGGACGGCGACGACCTCATCGCCATACGCCACATGGCCTACTTCGCGCTCAGCTTCGACCACCGCATCATTGACGGGGCCGACGCCGAGCGCTTCCTCTCCCACGTCAAGGAGCTTCTGGAAACCGAAGGGCAGTTCGCCGTCTGAAAGATTTCGGATGGCGGGTTAGAAAAGCCGAGAGGGTTGACGATAGCAACGCCGCCGTCAACCCTCTTCCTTCATTCCGCAGTCCCTCGAATTGTTGCGGGAAGGTGGCGATTGGATAATAAATCGCCCGCGCGCAACGAAATCACGCCTCCGCGCATTCCAACCCCTTGACTTGCGATTTAGGGTTCGCTAAGAATCCACGCAGATTCGGGAAAACGAAACATCTACCTCGCAAGACACCAATTTCGGGCGGGACGTTTAGGCGCCCCGGCGCTCCCGACTCGGGCGGCCCGACGGCTCGAACGTGGGAGACTGCCCGCGTCAAAGCGGGAGGGGCGGGTGGGGCGCGCGGAGTTTCCCGACTAACTTTCGCACAAACGGAGATTATGACGATGAGCAAAATTAGAGTGATGGGCTTGGCATTCGCGCTCGCGCTGGCGGTCGCGCCGGCCGCTACGCAGGCGCAGGACGGCACGACGGGCGGCACGAACACGCGCGCGGTCGCCTCGGGCCAGAAGATGAAGATCAAGGGCGTCGTGACGCGGCGCGACGCCGACTCCTTCGTCGTGCAGGACGCCAACGGCGTCTCGACGACCGTCTCCTTGACCGACCGCACTAGCGTCAAGACCAAGGGCGGGTTCCTGCGCGGCGGCACCAACTACGGCGTGACCGCAATACTTCGCGGCCTCAACCTCGAGGTAGAGGGCCGAGGCGACGGCACCAACCTCGTCGCGGAGAAGATTCGCTTCAACGAGAGTGACCTGCGTACGGCGCGCACGGTCGAGGCCAACGTCGTGCCGGTGGAGAACCGCGTCGGCGCGGCCGAGAACCGCATCGGGCAGGTCGAGCAGAACGCGCAGCGCCTCTCGGGCCAGCTCGACGAGCTGGCGGCTATCTCCAACGCCGCGCGCGGCGGCGCGAAGGCCGCGCAGGAGACCGCCGACGCCGCCATCAGCGGCGTCAACGCCACGAACGAGCGCATCTCGGCGCTGGACGACTATCAGGTTCAGAACACTACGTCCGTCCTCTTCCGCGTAGGCAGCGCCGTGCTCTCTCGCGACGCCAAGTCGCAGCTCGACCAGGTCGCGCAGCAGGCCCTACAGGCTAAGGGCTACGTGCTCGAAGTCTCCGGCTTCGCCTCCGCGGACGGCTCGACCGAGGCCAACCGCCGCCTCTCGCAGCGCCGCGCCGACGCCGTCATCCGCTACCTCGTCGAGAACCACAGCATACCGCTGCGGCGCATCATCACGCCCTACGGCTACGGCGAGCTGCAGCCCGTCGCGGAGAACAACACGCGCGAGGGGCGCGAGCAGAACCGCCGCGTCGAGGTGAAGGTGCTCGTCAACCGCGGCATCATCCAGGGCGCGCCGCAGATGAGCACGCCCTCCTCGACCCAGAACCCGGAAGTTCAGTAGCGGCGGCCTCGCCGGTCGCCTTGCGACGCTGAAGGGTGACAGGTGACGCCGCCGCCGACGCGCGCGGCGTCACCTTTCATTTTCTATGAGGGAGCGAACACCCGTGCGCTGCTTACCCGACAAGACCAGAAGAGTTTTGACCTTCATGCTTCTGGCGGGGGCGTTGCTCTCCGCGCCCCCCGCTCCGGGCGCCCCGCCCGCCGTCGCCGCTCCTGCGCGCCGGCAGGACGCGCCTCCTCCGCCGCCAAAGCCGCGGCAGACGCCTACGCCCACGCCGACGCCCGCCGAGCAGGTGATTGACGAGGACGAGGTCGTCCGCGTCACCTCCAACCTCGTCGTCGTCCCAGTCTCGGTGACGGACGCGGGCGGCCAGGCCGTTCAGGGCCTGAAGGCTGAGGACTTCAGGCTCGAAGAGGAGGGGCGCGCGCAGAAGCTCGAAGCCGTGGGCGACGCCGAGCAGGTGCCGCTCGACATCGCGCTCGTCTTCGACCTCTCCTCGAGCGTGACGAAGAACTTCGAGTTCGAGAAGCAGTCGGCCGCCGGCTTCCTGCGAGAGGTGATGAAGCCGATTGACCGCGCCGCCGTCTTCACGCTCGCCGAGAAGGCCACGCTGGCGCAGCCGCTCGCGCCCGCCGCCGAAGCCATGCGGACTATCTCCACTTTGCAGGCCGCGCGGCGCAGCACCGGCACCGCCTTCTACGACACGGTGCGCGCCGCAGCCCGTTACCTCTCCGAGAACGCGCCCGAGCGCAGCCGCCGCGTCATCCTCGCCATCTCGGACGGCGAGGACAACTTCAGCGACGACGTGCGCGACGCGATGCTGGCCGAAGGCAAGGGCGGGAGCACTCAGGCCGAGGCGATGGAGCACCAGCGCGGGCTGCACGCGAAGGCCGTCGAGAAGGTTCTGCGCGAGGTGCAGCGCGCGGACGCCGTCTTCTACTCGATAAACCCGAGCGGGCCGGGGCTGCGCTTAAACGTCATAAGCCAGCGCGCGCAGAACCAGATGCGGCAGATGGCCGAGACGACCGGCGGTAACGCCTTCGTCCCCGACCGCGTTGAGAGCCTTGCCCAGGTCTTCGGCCAGATAGCCGCCGAGCTTCGCGCTCAGTACCTCCTGCAATACCTCTCGAACAACGAGGCGCAGCCCGGCAAGTTCCTCCGCATCAAAGTCAACACGCCCGCCCGCCCGGAGCTTCGCGTCCGCGCGCGGCAGGGCTATTACAAGAAGGGCTGAGAGGCAGAAGGGCCGGGGAAGCGAAGAGCCGCGGCGGCGGCTCTTCTGCTTTCGCCCGTTGTCGCGCCCGCCTCACATCTCGACGAGAACGTCGGTTAACTGCGCGGCGACTTCGACGAGGACTTTGCCGGCCTGGTCGAAGCGGCCGCCCGCGACTAGCTGCGCGGCCTCGTCAGCCCGGCGCGAGACGCCCTGGAGCGAGCGGTACTGGCGTTCCAGCCCCGGCGTGAAGCGGAACTGGCCTTCGAGCTGGTCGAGCCGGTCGCGCATCGCTCGCACGTTCTCCAGAAGCCCCGCCCTCGTCCTGCCCGCCACCTCCGCCGACTCGGCCTGCGCGCTCGTCAGCTCGAGGTCTTTCGAGATGCGCCCGTACAGGTACAGGAAGCGCGTAAGGTCTTTGTTCAGCTCCGAGAGTTGGAGCCGCACGGCGTTGACCTTCGTCTGGTCGAGCCGCGACTGCGTGGCGGTGCGCGACGGCGTGCCGCGCCTCTGCGTGGTGGTCGTGCGGCGCGAGCGCGTCTGCGCGGCGGCCGCCGGAGTCGAGAGTAGCGCGCACACGGCGACGGCGGCGATAAAATCCCTCACGAGTTCCCTCCTCAAAGTCATTCCCCGGGTTTGATTGCTTGGCGAACAAGCTATGCCCTTCGCGGGGAGAGGTCAAGCGGCCGCAGGCCCTCCGGCCGACGGCGCCGCGCCGGGCGGTCTGCTAGAATCGCTCTTGCGATGCGCGAGAGACCTTTAATAGTTCGCCGGCTCGGCCGCGTTGAGTACGGCGAGGCTTACCGCGTGCAGAAGGAGACCGAGGCGGCGGTGCGCGCGGGCTCGGTGCCGAGCACGCTGCTGCTCGTCGAGCACCCGCACGTCCTGACGGTCGGCCGCCGCGCCACGCGCGCGGCCATACTCGCCCCCGAAGAGACGCTCGCCGAGCGCGGCGTCTCCGTCTTCGAGACCAACCGCGGCGGCAAGATGACCTACCACGGCATAGGCCAGTTGGTCGGCTACCCCGTCATAAATTTGAGCCCCGACCGCGAGGACGTGCACCGCTACGTCCGCGACCTCGAAGAGGTATTGATGCGCGCCGTCGGGGACTTCGGCGTCGAGTCGTTCCGCGTACCCGGCCTCACCGGCGTCCACACCCCGCGCGGCAAGGTCGCGGCCATCGGCGTCCACATCGCGCGGTGGGTGACGACGCATGGCTTCGCCTTAAACGTCAACACAGACCTCAGCTACTTCCGCCTCATCGTGGCCTGCGAGGGCGAGCCCGTAACCTCCATGAAAGAGCTGCTGGGCCGCGAGATCGCGCTCCGCGAGGTCGAAGACCGCGTCGTCGCGCGCTTCGCCGAGGTCTTCAGTATGACGCCCGAGGGAACGGATGCTTAACCTCGAATCCGTCAGGGAGGCGCGCGCGCGCATAGACGGGCGCGTGCACCGCACGCCGGTCCTGCGCTCGCGCACGTTCGACGAGCGCGCGGGCCGCGAAGTCGTCTTCAAGTGCGAGAACTTCCAGCGCGGCGGCGCCTTCAAGATGCGCGGCGCCACGAACAAGATTCTCTCGCTGAGCGACGAGGAGAGGCGGCGCGGCGTCGTCGCCTTCTCCTCGGGCAACCACGCGCAGGCCACCGCGCTCGCCTCGCGCGACGCGGGCGTCTCCGCCAAGATAGTGATGCCTTCGGACGCGCCGCGCTCGAAGCTCGAAGCCACGCGCGGCTACGGCGCAGAGGTAGCCCTCTACGACCGCCAGCGCGACGACCGCGAGGCGCTCGCCCGCCGGATAGCCGAGCGCGAGGGGCGCGTGGTCGTCCCGCCCTTCGACGACTATTTCATCATCGCCGGGCAGGGCACGTGCGCGCTCGAACTCTTCGAGGAAGAGCCCGACCTGGACGCCCTCCTGGTCCCCTGCGGCGGCGGCGGCCTCTTCGCTGGCGCGAGCACGGCGGCGAAGGCGCTGCGGCCCGGCGTGCTCTGCTTCCCAGTCGAGTCGGAGCTGTCCGACGACACGCGCCAGTCCTTCCTACGCGGCGAGCGCGTGACCATCCCGCCCCCGCCCACAATCGCCGACGGCATGAGGACGCAGACGCCGGGCGCGCTCACCTTCCCCGTGGTTCAGCGCTACGCCGAGGACGTGCTCACGGCCTCCGAGGATGAAATCATCGAGACGATGCGCTTCCTACTCTTCCGCATGAAGATACTCGTAGAGCCGACCGGCGCGGTCGCCGCCGCGGCCGCCCTCTTCAACAAGCTCCCCGCAAACGTCAGGCGCGCGGGCGTCGTCCTCTCCGGCGGCAACGTTGACCCCGACGCGCTCGCCGGCCTCCTCCGCGGGTGTTAGAATGTCTTCATTAACCTACGGAGCGAAAAAAGAGTTGAGCCGAGAGCTTAGAGTCCTTAACAACCCGCCTTCGGCGCGGCCCCCGCGCGGCCCCAAGCCCGAGTGGCTGAAGGTTCGCATCGGCGACCCCTCGAACCAGAACTACGTCCTGAAGCTGATAGAGAACCTGAACCTGCACACCGTCTGCCAGGAGGCGCGCTGCCCGAACATATTCGAGTGCTGGGCCGACCGCACCGCGACCTTCATGATAGGCGGCGACATCTGCACGCGCCACTGCGGCTTCTGCGCCGTCGGCAAGGGCAAGCCCGGGACGCTCGACGCCGACGAGCCGCGACACGTCGCCGAGGCCGTCCGCACACTTAACCTCGCGCACGCCGTCATCACCTCCGTCAACCGCGACGACCTCGCGGACGGCGGAGCCGCCCACTGGGCCGAGACCGTCCGGCAGGTTCGCGAGCTCAACCCCGGCTGCCGCGTCGAGGTCTTGATACCCGACTTCAACGGGGACGAGGCCGCTTTGAACGCCGTGCTCGACGCAGAGCCCGACGTGCTCAACCACAACACAGAGACGATAGCCCGGCTCTACAAGCGCGTACGCCCGGACGCCGACTACGAGCAGACCATGACGCTGCTCCGCCGCGCGGCGGAGAGGCGCGACCGCGAAGGCCGGGGGATGCTCACGAAGAGCGGCATCATGGTCGGCCTGGGCGAGACCTTCGACGAGGTCGTGGGGCTGATGAGGGACTTGCGCGCGGTCTCGTGCGACATAATGACCATCGGGCAGTACCTACAGCCGCACGCGCGCCGGCTCCCGGTCGAGCGCTACGTCACGCCCGAGGAGTTCGCGCGCTGGCGCGAGGTCGGCATGGAGATGGGCTTCCGCCACGTCGAGTCGAGCCCCCTGACGCGCTCCTCCTACCACGCCCGCCAGCAGACCGACGGCGCGGCCGACGACGCCGCCCCGGCCTCCTGACGTTCCCGTAAATCGGATTAAGTACGAAGGCGCGCTCCCTCGGGGAGCGCGCCTTAATTTTTTTCGTGGACGATTTCAACGGCTCGTCACACGCGCGGGCCGGCTCGCGTCAGGATCAACCGGCTGGTCACAAACCGAAAACGGCGGGCCGGATTTTAACGTTTCCGGTTTGGAACTTTCGGCGAGCCCGGAAGCAATAGTAGGTCGAGACAAGCCCCCCCCACGGGGCAGGAAAGGAACCTAGATGAGAACACTGAACCGGATAGCTACGGCCCTGGCAGTCTGCGCGCTACTCAGCACGGCCGCCCTCGCGGGCGTCAAGACCGGCAACGTCAACTTCCGAGAGGACGTGATCGTCGGCGACACCCTCATCGAGAAGGGCAGCTACAAGGTCTCCTACGACGACGAGACCAAGGAGCTTAAGATCATTGACGACGGCAAGGTCGTCGCCACCGCCACCGCCACGCTCTCCGATGCCAAGACCGTCGGGCGCTACAAGCCCCTCTACACCAGCCTGACGGCGAAGGACGGCTCCAGACTCCTCACCTCCGTCGGGATGGGCGGCAAGTACGCGCAGCTCAGCAGCGAGCGCATCGCCGCCGTCCGCTCCGCGTCGAACATTCAGTAAAAGTTTACGACAGCAGCAGCGGGCCGGAGCCCCGCGCGCCCCCTCGTCAGACAGTATTGCCTGACGAGGGGGCGCGCGGGGCTTTTCACAGCGCCGCCCTCAACTTCAGCGCCCCGCGAACATCGCGCGGCGGTGCCTGTACGGCCCCCGCGCCTACCACTTCATCTCACCCCATACCAAACCATAACAATTCACGCGCGGCGCAGCCACACTTAACGCGCGTTGGGGAGATCGCCGACCGCGTCGAAGGAAAGCCCTGCCAACCAATCGCCCTCTACGTCGAGCGGCGCGAGCAGTCGGGAGTGTGGGCGGGGAAGCGTTTGCAACAGTCGGCGCTTTCGGAAGTGGTGAACATCTTCCCCCACCTGCCCGGCGCTGCCCCATTCCTATGAGCGAGCAACTTAGGCGGATAGCCGCGCGCTACGCGTCGGCTCTGAGAACGTCCGAGAGGCTGGCGGCTCGGGCTGCGGGCTGCTGGCCCGCGGCCTCTGACATCTGGCTGTGGAGGCTGGAGGACGTGGCCTCTACGCTCGTCGAGCATTGGAAGGGCAAGGCGAAGCCGGATTATGGCCGCTACGATCATCATTCCATTTACGCGCACCGCTACTGCCTGAACTCTAAGGAGGACGTGCAGAACGCTCCCGACTCCGTGCTGTTTCAGATGATGGGACTCAACCCGTCGCAGGAGTGGGGCTGGCTTCAGTTCATGGTCAGGGAGTTGGGCTGGCACTCCATGATCGCCGCGAACTGGGGCCTGCCCGTGCTGCAAATACCCGACGGCGTGACGTATAGCACCACGACCGAGGAGCAGCGCCGGGCGCAGTCCGTCGCCTACTACCTCGAACTGATGCGCGAGCGCGGGCGCGACTTAATGCCGCAAATCCGCGAGTTCGCCGAGAAGGTTAAGGCCAAAGTTAAAGAGCGGAAGGGCCGAAAGTGGGGCGAGGATAAATTCACCCGCTGGCTGCGGCAGTACATCCATTGGATTTACTGTCTTTACGCCTTCGCCGACAAGCCCAACCCGCCCGGCCTGCTGACCCCGCCCGGAGAGCCTAAGTACGTCGGCGACCACCGGGCCGAGTTCGCCGCCGAGATATTCGCCGCAGCCGAGCGGAGGCGGCGCAACTGGGACGCGCCGCACCCGGCGGACTGCCTTGAGCGAGAGGCGGAGCGCCGCGAGGCGGAGGGGCTGGCCGCGGAGAGAAAGGAGATTGAGGAGCACCTGTCGAGGGAAAGCTATCGCCGATGGGTGGCCGCGGCCGCGATGGGCGCTGTTTCGGACGGGGAGTTGCGGGAAGGCTTTATGGAACACTACGGGGACGGCAAAGGTGCGACGGGGAAGGATGATACCTTCGGACACATCCAATCGATGGAGGCCTACCTGAATCGCTAGGCAGTCGTGGAGGCGGTTTGCGCAGAAAACCGCCGCGCCTAACAACGGCATGCACCCGACCGCGAACAGCGCGGCTTTCATCCGCAAGACTTGAATGCTTGTTTAGCTGTGTGCGCGGCGGGTGATGCCGGGCGTTAGGTGCTCGCGCTGAATACACGCGATTAGATTGTATGTGCTTTAAGGCCCACTATGATACTCTGACGCGCCTATGAAACGCTGCCCCCAGTGCCATCAGACATACACGGACGAAACCCTTAAATTCTGCCGTGATGATGGCACGCTTCTTCAGGCCGATAAT
>DASPKR010000277.1:0-5631 GCA_035627975.1 Pyrinomonadaceae bacterium
GATGGGCCGCAACCTCCAGCGCGAGTACAACCAGGAGCCGCAGGTGGCCGTCATCACGCCGCTCCTGGAAGGCACCGACGGCGTCCAGAAGATGTCGAAGTCTTTGGGCAACTACGTCGGCATTGACGAGCCGCCGCAGGAGATATTCGGCAAGGTCATGTCCATCTCCGACGACCTGATGTGGCGCTACTACGAGCTTCTGACAGACCTGCCGGCGGAAACGGTCGAGCGCATGCGCCTCTCCGTCAAGGCCGGCGGCCTCAACCCGCGCGGCGCCAAGGTGGAGCTCGCCAAGCGCATCATCACGGACTTCCACTCGGCCGAGGCCGCGTCGGCCGCCGAGGAGGAGTTCGACCGCATCTTCAAGCGCAAGGGGGTCCCCGACGACGTGGAGGAGCGCGGGCTGCCCGCGCAGACCTTCAAGCTGCCGCGCCTGCTCGTCGAGGCCGGCCTCGCGCCCTCGATGGCCGAGGCCCGCCGCCTCATAGAGCAGGGCGGCGTCCGCCTCGACGGCGAGCGCGCCGCCCGCCACGAGGCCGAGGTCGAAGTCGCGAAGGGGCGCGCCCTCCTCATACAGGTCGGCAAGCGCCGCTTCATGCGCGTGCGCGGCGAGTGACCTCATACGGAAAGGAGTAACGCGATGTCTGAAGAGAATAAGGCGCTGCTGCGCCGCTGGTTCGAGGAGGTTTGGAATAAGGGGCGGTCCGACGCGATTGACGAGATGTTCGCGGAGGAGGGCGTGGCGCACGGGCTCGCGGACGCGAGCGGCGCGGAGCTGCGCGGCCCCGCGCACTTCCGCGAGTTCCACCGTAGCTTCCGCGACGCCTTCCCCGACATCTGCGTCACGGTCGAGGACGTGATCGCCGAGGGCGACCTTGTCACCGGCCGCTGCTCGGTCTGCGGCGTCCACCGCGGCGCCGGGCTCGGCTTCGACGCGACCGAGCGCCCCGTGGAGTTCACGGGCATCTCCATCGTGCGGGTGCGCGACGGCAAGATCGTCGAGGCGTGGAACAACTTCGACTTCCTCGCCATGTTCCAGCAGCTCGGCGCCGTCCAGACCGTTCAGCCCGCGGCCCCCGCGCCTTACGGCGGGCCGCTCCCCTCGACCGACTGACGACGACCATGTCCGCCGCCGCACCGACCGACGACACGCTCGTCATCGAGACGCCTGAGCGCGTGCCGCTGCACTTCGCGCTGGCCTCGATAGGCAACCGCTTTCTCGCCTGCGCCTTCGACCACCTGCTGCAAATCCTCGCCATGCTGGTCGTCTTCCTCGCGCTCGTGTGGGCCGGCAACCTCGCCGGCTGGTACGCGAGCGTCCGCGACGCGCCGAAGTGGGTCTGGGCCGTGCTCATCGTCGCGCTCTTCCTCATCTGGTCGGGCTACTTCGCGCTCTTCGAGTGGGCTTGGAGCGGGCAGACGCCGGGCAAGCGCTGGCTGCGTCTGCGCGTCATACGCGAGGACGGGCGGCCCGTCACCTTCTGGGAGGCGGCGGCGCGGAACCTCGTCCGCATATTCGACATGATGCCGTTCCCCTTCTACTCCATCGGCCTCACGTCGGTCTTCATAAGCCCGCGCGACCAGCGCGTGGGCGACATGGTCGCCGGCACCGTCGTCGTGCGCGAGCGCGAGGCGCAGGCGCCCTCCTTCACCGACGTGTTCTCAGCGCCGACGAGCGACGCGGCGCTCCGGCGCTCGTTCAAGCCCGTGCCGTTCACCGCGAACGTCAACCTCCTCACGGAGGGCGAGATCGAAGTGGTCGAGGCATTCCTTCGCCGCCGCTGGGACTTGGACGAGATGCCCCGGCAGTGGATGGCATGGAGGATTGCCACTCCCGTCCTGCACAAGCTACAGCCCGCCTTCGACCCCGACACGTTCACATACGAAGGCTTCCTCGAAGAGCTGCTCCACCGCTACCGCGCCGCCCACCGCTTCGCCGACTGAAAACATCCCCTAGACCCCCGAGGGCTTTCGGAGCAACTCAGGCGCCGAACGCCCTGGCGGTGCGCTAATGACGGCCTTACTTCTGCCACTCTACGGGGAAGAGCGCGGCGGCCTTCTCGGGCGTGAGGTTTAGCCCGACGAGCGCGGCGGCGCGCGCCAGCACCGGGTCTCGTTTCGCCGCCATGTCTTCGGCCGTCGGCAGCACCAGCTCGTCCGGCGTGACGCCGACGTGCTCGAGGCTCTTGCCGTCCGACATGATGAGGTCTGCGTCCGTGATGCTGACGGCGTAGGGGACGACGGAGCCGGCGCCCATCTCGAAGGGGTGAACCTTCGACTGCATGACGGCCCCCGCCGAGCGGTCGCCTATGACCGTCCCACGCTTCTCTAGCTGCATGACCCGCGCGAACAGCTCGGCGCTGGAGCCCGACTTGCTGTCCAAGAGCACGACGAGCTGCCCCTTGAAGGGGCTGCCCTGCGCCTTGGCCGTCATCGGCTTGCGCTCCTTGCGCGCCTTGAGGTCGGCTATCTTCACGTCCCTGTCGAAGAAGTGGCCCGCCAGCCGCTCCAGGGTTCGGATGGCTCCGCCGGGGTTGCCGCGCAGGTCGAGTATGAGCGCCTTGTGCTTCTTGACGCGGCCCATCATGCGGTCAACGCCGTCGTTGTCGTCGTAGAAGTTCGGCATCTTCCAGATCATTACGCCGCCCATGTCCTCGTGGTAGCGGTGGCGCGTGTAGTGCTCGGCGTTCTCGGCCTCGCGCAGGTAGGTGATAATGTCCTCCATGCTGCCCTGGCCCGTGAAGTCGAGGACGCGCTTGAGCTGCGTGACCTTGGCCTTGAGGTCGAGCGTGCGCGGCTCGCCGCCCGGAGGCTTAAGTTCCATGCGGACGGAGGCCGCCGGCGCGAGCGCGAAGTAGCGATAGACCATCTTCCAGAGCGTGTCGCGCGTCGGGCGGAAGCCGTCCACCGAGAGGATTTCGTCGCCCTCCCTGACGCCCTGCTTCTCGGCGTCGCTGCCCGGCCGGACAGCGACGATGAATGCCTTGTCACCGACCATTTGCATGCGCCAGCCGTACTCGACGCGCGCCGCGCGCGGGGGCGGCAGGAAGACGGTGTGCGAGTCGTTGAGGTCAACGAGCGTCTGCGCGATGACGCCGAAGGCCTGACTGAGCGTCTGCGCCGCGTCTATCTTCTCCTTCGAGACCTTGAAGCGCGCCTCCACGTCCATGCCGTGGTAGGTCGGGTCGTAGTAGTGCTCCTTGAGCGCCTTCTTGATAACGTCGAGCATGCCGCGCGCGCGGTCGCGGTCGAGGCTGTTGATGGACTGCGCGCGCGCCGCCCCGGAGCCGTGCAATAGCAGCAGCGCTAGGGCGAGCACGCAGCCGCGCCGGGCGGCGGCCGTGAACTTTTTGTCGGTCACTGGGGTAAAGCTCCTTCGGTTCTGTCGAGTGTAAGGGAGTCGGGTCGCTCTGGGGCGGCGGGAGATTTTACAGTCGGGGCGGGGCGGCCGCAAGTGGCGAGCGGGGTCGCGGCGGGGCCGCAATTGACGCGCCCGCGGGGCCTCCGTTACACTCGCCCGTTCATCTAAAGGTCTGAATTTTCTACCGAGAGGATAAGGCAGGCACTCATGGCTCAGGACATCTTCATACTCGGCGGCAAGCGCACGCCGATGTGCCAGTACGTCGGCGCGCTCAAGGACGTGAAGGCCATTGATCTGGCGGCGACGGCGGCGCGGGGCGCGCTCGAAGCGACGGGCCTCGCGCCCGAGGACGTTGACCACACCGTCGTCGGTAACGCCTTGCAGACTTCCGGCGACGCCATCTACGGCGCGCGCCACGTCGCCCTGAAGGCGGGCGTCCCCGCAGACCGCCCGGCGCTCACCGTCAACCGCCTCTGCGGCAGCGGCATTCAGTCCGTCGTCTCGGGCGCCCACATGATCCTGCTCGGCGAGGCGCGGACGGCGCTCGTCGGCGGCATGGAGTCAATGTCAATGGCGCCGCACGTCATCTACGGGGCGCGCTCTGGCTTCGGGCTCGGTCAGGGCAAGCTCGAAGACTCGCTGATGGTCGCGCTGCTCGACACCTACTGCAACACGACGATGGCCGGCACGGCCGAGAACCTCGCGCGCCGCTACGAAATCTCGCGCGAGGAGCAGGACGAGTACGCGCTGCGCTCGCAGCAGGAGGCCAAGCGCGCGCAGGACGCGGGCGTCTTCGCCGAGGAGATAGTCCCCGTCGAGGTCAAGACCCGCAAGGGCCTCAAGCTCGTCGAGGCGGACGACCACCTCCGGCCCGAGACCACCCTCGAAGTGCTCGCAAAGCTCCCGACCGCCTTCAGCACGGACGGCTTCGTCACGGCCGGCAACGCCTCCGGCATCGTTGACGGCGCCGCCATGCTCACCATCGCCGGCTCAGACTTCGTCAGCGAGCGCGGCGTTAAACCGCTGGGCCGCATCGTGTCATGGGCCTACGCGGGCGTCGAGCCGGACGTGATGGGCATCGGCCCCGTACCGGCCGTCCGCAAGGCACTTGAGAAGGCCGGCCTCACGCTCGAACAGATCGACCTCGTCGAAGTCAACGAGGCTTTCGCCTGCCAGTACCTCGCCGTGGAGAAGGAGCTGGGCCTCGACCGCTCGAAGACGAACGTCAACGGCGGCGCAATCGCCCTCGGCCACCCGCTCGGCGCATCGGGCACGCGACTGATACTCACGGCCCTCATGGAGCTCCGCCGCCGCGGAGGGCGCTACGGCCTCGCCTCCGCCTGCATCGGCGGCGGCCAGGGCATCGCCATCATCTTCGAGCGCGTTTAAACCCTCTGGCGGGCGCCCTCGCCGCGCCCTCGCTCCAAATCTGTCAGCCAAGTTTTAATGCTGATTGAACCTAAAGTTATCCCCGGCGGAAGCAACTTCCGGGCGGGGTCGCGCATCTTTTTCCCGTCCGCGCCCCCGACAGCTTGACCTCGGTTTAAATAAAGAGTAAAAGCACGCTCGACCTTCGCGCTCCGGCGTCTTTACTCGGCAAGCCTCTGTAGAGGCGCTTCTCCAATTTAATCACCCGAAAGGAAAGTCTAATGCTCCCACCCAACGGCAGACGACTGTCTGCCCGCCTGCGCCGCCTCGCCGCACCGCGCTCGCGCTCGAGGTTCTCGGCCTTCGGTTTGTCACTCCTTTTACTCTCGCAATTCTTAATCATCCCGATCCCGGCCAGGGCGAACACTTCGCCGCAGGTGCCGAACCCCCCGTTCTCGCAGAACTGGAGCAGCGCCTCGCTCATCACGGCCAACGACGACTGGTCGGGCGTTCCCGGAATTCAAGGCTTCCTCGGCCAGGACATTACGACCACGACCGGGGCCGACCCGCGAACCCTTCTCGGCACCAGCTCTGCGCAGAACGACCTGGACGTTATCGCCAACCAGAGCAACCCGAACACGCTCACGAGCGGCGGCGTCGCGGAGTTCGACGGCATCGCCAACCCGACCATCGCCCTCAACGGCTCCGCTACGGCGGACGCGCCCTACATAGTCATTAACCTAGACACGACGGGACTCTCCAACGTCAAGGTCTCCTACAACCTCCGCGACCTCGACGCCTCGGCCGACAACGCCGCGCAGCAGGTCGCTCTCCACTACCGCGTCGGCAACTCGGGCAGCTACGTGAACCTGCCCGACGGCTACGTCGCCGACGCGACCGAG
>DASPKR010000278.1:0-2280 GCA_035627975.1 Pyrinomonadaceae bacterium
AGCACGTGGCCGCGCCGGGCCCTCGGCGTCCGTGTGCCGCGCGCGCGCGTGAGAAGCTCTTCGCCGCGGGCCTCGACGGTCTCCACGGGGTCGAAGCCCGCGATGAGGAGCCGCGCGTCGTCGCCGCGCGCCCCGCAGCTATCGAGCAGGTGCAGGCCGCGCGAGCGGTCGAGCCCCAAGAGCGCGCCGACAAGTTCTTCGGCCCCCATCCCGACCTCAAGCACCTCGCAGGCGTCAGTCGTCATTCTCGTCTCTTGCGCGCGGCGGCGGCGGGAAATTATAACTGACCGCTGCCGCTATGACTTCAGCCGGAGAGAGCGAGGTGAGAAGGCCGAGCCTGCGCGTCAAGCTCGCGGTCGTGGCCTGCTCCGTCGTCGCCGGGCTCCTGATATTCGAAGTCTTCCTGCGCGCCGTCGGGTACACCTACCCAATCTTCTACGAGCCGGACGAGGCGCGCGGCTACCGGCTACAGCCCGGCCGCGAGGGCTGGCACGAGAAGGAAGGGCGCTCCTACGTCCGCATCAACTCGGACGGCCTGCGCGACGGCGAGCACTCCAAACAGAAGCCGCCGGGGACGCTGCGCGTCGCCGTCCTCGGCGACTCTTACGCGGAGGCCATGCAGGTCGAACAGGAGGAGGCTTTCTGGTCGGTGTTGGAGCGCCGCCTGACGGGCTGCCCGGCGCTGGCGGGCCGCGCCGTCGAGGCCATCAACTTCGGCGTCTCGGGCTACGGGACGGCGCAGGAGTTAATCACGCTGCGCGAGAAGGTCTTGGCCTACTCGCCCGACGTGGTGCTTCTCGCCGTGACGACCAACAACGACCAGATAGACAACGTGCGCGCCCTCAAGAACGCAGACGAGATACCTTACTTCGTCCTGCGCGGAGGCCAACTGGTGCTCGACGACTCATTCCGCGACGCGGCCGCCTTCCGCCGCCGCACCTCCTGGCTCGGCCGGCTCGGGCGCTGGCTCCACGCCCGCCTGCGCTTTGTGCAGGCCGTCCACCACGCCCAGGCCGCGCTCAAGTCGAGGCTCGCCGCTCGCCGCGCGCGCCGGATGATGGAGGAGGAAGAGCGGCGCAAGGCGGCCCGGCCAGCGCAGGCCGCGCCGCCGCCGCAGCCCGCGCCCAGGGGCGGCGAGTTCGACCTACTCGTCAACATGGTCTATGCGGAGCCGCGCGACGAGACCTGGCGCGAGGCGTGGGTGGTGACGGAAATGCTCATCGCCGAGACGCGCCGCGAGGTGGAGGCGCGCGGCGCCCGCTTCGTCGTCGCCACGCTGAGCAACCCCATACAGGTTTACCCCGACCCGGGGGCGCGCGCCGCCTTCATGGCCCGCGCCGGCGCTGTTGGTGACCTCTTCTACCCCGACCGCCGCATCGCCGAGCTGGGGCGCCGCGAAGGCTTCCCCGTCGTCACCCTCGCCCCGGAGCTACAGGCCCACGCCGACGCGAACAAAATCTTTCTCCACGGCTTCCCCGGCGACCTCGGCAACGGCCACTGGAACCGCGACGGCCACCGCGTCGCCGGCGAGCTGCTCGCAAGGGAGCTGTGCGCGCTCCTGCCGCGCTAAGCGGCGCGGCTTCACTCCGCCGCCGCCGCGATCACTTCGGCCCGGAGCTTTTTGCCGAGCGCCGAGCGCCAGAACGATTCGAGCTCGCCGACTTCCTGATTAACAGTCTCTTCGCCGCCGACGCTGACGCGCAGGCGCGCGCCGCCCGTCCGGCCGATGACGGTGAGGGGCGCGCCGGCCTCCGACGCAATCTCTTCCAGGCGCGCGCGCTCGCTCTCGTCGAAGCTCACGACGACGCGCGAGGGCGTCTCGCCGAAGAGGTGCGCGGCAGTCGTGACACGGCCGCCCTCAAGCTCGACCTCGGCGCCGACGGCCGCGCGGCCGAGCGAAGAGAAGCAGCACTCGGCCAGCGCGACGGCGAGGCCGCCGTCCGAGCAGTCGTGCGCCGACTGCAAAAGGCCCGCCTCGGCCGCGCGAAGGACTGTCTCCTGCACGGCGCGCTCCCGCCCCAAATCGAGGCGGGGGACGCGCGCGCCCGACTCGATCATCTGTTCGACCGTCTGCCCGAGCACGACCGACGCGTGCTCGCTCGCGCCGAGGTCTTCGCCCTGCTCGCCGACGAGCGCGACCAGTTGCCCCTCGCGCTTGAACCCTTGAGTGACGACGCGCCGAACGTCCTCGACCAGCCCGACCATGCCGACGACGGGCGTGGGGTGTATGCCGCGCCCCTCGGTCTCGTTGTAGAAGGAGACGTTGCCGGAGACCACGGG
>DASPKR010000279.1:0-4583 GCA_035627975.1 Pyrinomonadaceae bacterium
CGTACTTGAGGCCGCCGATGCCGAAGCGTGTGGTGACGGCCGCCGCCACGGGCGCGAGGCGCCACTGCAAGTCTAGCGCGCGCGCGTGCTCGCCCGCGCGGTGCGCCTCGTAGAGCGCGACACACAGGCGCGGCGCGACGCACGCGGCGGCGAGTATCGCACCCGTCACTCCCGCGCAGAGCGAAGGGTAAAATACGCCCGCGTGGCCCGTCGTTACGACGAAATCATCGCGGCCGGCCGTCAGGCGCAGCGTCTCGGAGAGGTTGACAACGTCGCCGGAGCTGTCCTTTATGCCGGCGACGTTCTCGTGGCCGGCGAGGCGCGCGACCGTGTCGGGCGCGAGCGCGACTCCTGTGTTCTGCGGGATGCTATAGAGGATTACCGGAGCGGGCGAAAAGTCTGCGACGGCCTCGAAGTGCTCGGCGAGCGCTCCTTGCGTCATCGCCGACTTGTAGAAGTGGGGCGTGATGACGAGCAGCGCGTCGGCCCCGGCGGCGGCCGCTCGCCGGGCCTCCTCGATTGTCGGGCGCGTGCCGTGTCCGCCCACGCCGACTATGAAGGCCATGCTATCGGGGACGGCCGCGCGCGCCGACTCTATGACCTCGGCCCTCTCGCGCTCCGTCAGGTGCGCGCGCTCTCCCGTCGAGCCTAGCACGACGTAGCCGCGGACGCCCGTCTCGTTCCAGCGCTCGATGTTGGAGCGCACGGCCCGGCCGTCCACCCCGCCGCCCGCGTCGAACGGCGTGGGGAAAGGCACGAGCACGCCCGCGAGCTTCCCGCGGAGCGCGCCCCCCTTTGTCGAGTGCGTCGCCAAGCCCGCGAATTATAGCCACCGCGCGCTGCAAACACCAAAAGCGGCGCGCTGAGTGAGTTAAAACGGCTTGAAGCGGGCCAGTATGGAATCGAAATCAAAGGTGAACCCGAAGTTACCCCTAATCTCCCTTTCCTTAATCAACTCGGTGCGGTTCGCGAAGGTAGCCGAGATTGGAAATCTCACTCCGAGGGTCTTAATTGGGATGACGAGCTTGAGCTGCCCGATGACAATGTCCCCTTTCGTGCCGGGGACGAACGTGCCGGCCTGCGTCGAGGCGTTCTCCAACAGCCGCTCGTACTTCGCAGCCCCGGAGAAGACGAACTGGCCGGCGCCGGCGGGATCGCCGAACGGTAAGTCGAGTTGCGCCGCGAACTGAAAGTCGCGCACCCTTTTCAGGCCGGGGCCGGCCAGCCTCTTGTTGAATAACGTCAGTGAGCCGTTAAATGTGAAGTCGGCCCGCCCGCCGAAAGAGGTTTCGTAGATGCCCTTGAAGTTAGAAGTGTCGGGGGCGTTCACCTCACGGTTATTAACGAATTCGAAGGTCGCGACCGTCCCCCTCGCCACCTTATCGAGCACGCGCTGCCGCCCCTCCACGTAGACGCCGAACTGGCGGGCGAAAGCGGTCAGCGCGGCGACCGTGTCCGGCGACAACTCGTCGAGCGGCAGTTTGGTTAACTGTGCTTTAAATACCGCTTCAACGTTGCCCGGCGCAGCCCTCACCAGTGAGCTCTGCGTTTCCTCGAACCATGCTTGCAGCGCCGGGTCTTTCCACCTGTCAACGTCCGGGTCGTTACCTTGCCCCTGAATCGTCTCGACGAGCACGCCCTTACTGTTGACGAAAGTGCTCAGGAAAGGCTGCGCCCTCGTCGCCAGAAAGTTCTGCCAGTCAGTCCTGTGCGCGTCGCTCCGCGGGTCGCGCCGGTTGATGAACTCGAAGCGGGCGGAGACGGAGGAGAGTTGCTGTCTGTCGGCCAAAAAGATGCCCGGGCTGGCGCCCCTGTCGGTGTCGAAGGAGAACGAGAAGGAGGTTTTCCTCAAGAAGCGCGTGCTCGGACTGTCGTCCTCATAACCCGAGAGCAGCCCCTTGCCCGCCAGTGTCTCGACGATGCCGACGGGGTTGCCGCGGAAGGTGATAGTCGTCCCGCTGACCTCACGCTCCAAGGCGCCGTTCTCGACGGCTAAGCCGAGGATGGCCGGCGTGCCGCCCTTCGTCACGAGTGAAGTGCTGCCCGAACTCGACGAAGGGCTCTCGATCTGCTTGTCCACGCGCGCCTCCTCGGCCTCGACTAAAAACGTAGACCTGAGCTTTTGCGAGACGAGGATTACTGTCATGTAGAAGAACTCAGGGCCGGAGAAGCCTAGCGGAGGGTCGCCGTTAGCCTTCCTCCTGGCGGTTTCCTCGATGAGCGTGCACACGTACCTATCGTAAAGGGAGAAGGCATTCGGGCTCGCGTTGAAGGTGCTACAGTCCTTAGGCGTGGGGAACTCCTGTCCAGCGACGGGGGGTAGTTGGGCCGGGGCCGGATTTAGGATCGGCGCTGCGCTGCTTACGCGCGGGACGGCGGGGTCTGTGGCGCGGGCGGCGGGCCGCGGGCCAGCGACCACCGTAGAGACAGGAGCGGCGTCGAGGGCCGAAGCGGGGGTGTCGGGCAAAGGGCCGGCCGGCGTTTCTACGCGCCGGCCGGCAAGGCCAGCCGCGGGCGTAGTCTCGGCGGCCGACAGGCCTTGCTCAAGATCATCAATGGAGCGCTCGACAACTTTTACCTCATCTGGGGTGAGATGGCCCTTCATTCTCGAAAGGTACTGCCGGAGGGACGCCGCCCTCGTTTGCAACAGCGCGTTGAGTTGCCGGCGGCGCTGCTGCAAAAAGCTCCGGTTCAACTCCCTCACCTCTGGCGGCGTGGACGGGTCATTTTCGACGGCCTCCAGCTTCGCAATCTCTTCCCTGAGTTGGTTGACGCTCACGTCCTTCGGCTGTGACTGCCGCCCGGATGCGGCGACGCCGCACGTCAGAGAAAGCGCAGCTATAACGAGCAGACGTGTGATTTTGTCTTTCATGGCTGTTGCCCTCGTGTTTGGTGATTACTGCGCGCGCCGAAACCTGTACTCGCACGCGTTTGTCGGCACACCGAACGATCCTTGGCTCACCGTGTCTGTGTCTTGGCCACCCGCGCTACCCGTTAGCTTCACCGTGTAAGTCCCACCTGACCCGCTGTAGGTGAATAGCAGGTTTAACTTGCGGCGGTTGTTACCTGATGGGGCCGTTATTGAAAGCTGCTGGCCTTGGTTCAGGATGCCCCCGTCCCCGTCCAAGTCGTAATTCACTAGATGAGCCGTGCCGCTGGCATCAACCTCGATAGCGACCGTCTCGTTGGCCCCAATGGCATACTGCCGTTCACCGATTTTTTGCATTGATGTGCTCCTTCGCGGCGTATTCCCGCCCGTAGTAGCTACTTGTCCCGACGCCTTCAGTTTCACCCTGAGAGCGTTACATCCGGTAATAAGCTCGGGCCGAGATTAGATAATTCATGCGGGCGATAACCGGCCCGGCGGCAACCGAAAGGCATCTCATAGATATATGAGCGAACTTCCGATTATGTTTCAGGCGCCTTTAGGCGGGCGCAGGGCGCGTGTTTGCGGGCGCGAGGCGCGTTGTGCGAGGATGTAGTGTAAGGCGATAAGGGATGAAAAAGGAAGGCGGAAGGCTGGACTTGCTCATCGTCGGCGCGGGGCCGGCGGGGCTTTCGGCGGCGGACGTGGCGGCGCGCGAGGGGCTCGACTATCTAGTCGTGGAGAAGGGGCTCATCGCGAACACGGTCTATAACTACCCTGTGGGCCTCACGGTCTTCTCCACGACGAACGAGCTGGAGCTTCGCGAGGGCGAGCTTCGCCCCTGCCGCGAGAAGCCGACGCGTGAGGAGCTGCTCTCCTACTACGTGAGCTTCGCGCTCACGCACGATCTGCGCATAAACACGGAGGAGGAGGTGAAGTCTTTGGAGCGGCTCTCGCCCGAAGGCTTCCGCGTGCGAACCTCCCGGGCTGAGTACGAGGCCGCGCGCCTTCTCGTCTGCACGGGCGCGCAGGCCCGCCCGCGACGCCTGAACGTTCCCGGCGAGGATTTGCCGAAGGTGCGCCACCGCTTCGTCGAGCCCTTCCCCTACGTCCGCAAGGACGTGCTCGTAGTCGGCGGCGGCAACTCGGCCGCCGAGGCCGCCCTCTTCCTCTCCGAGGGGGGCGCGCGCGCGACCTTCGCCATATGGCCCGCGGACTGGGAGAACCGCGACCCGAAGAAGGGCTGCATCAAGCACTGGGTTCGGGGGCCGCTTGAGCGCGAGATAGAGGAGGGGCGGCTGCGGCTCTTGCTCTTCTCGGAGGTCGAAGAGATAGCCGAGAGGGAGGTCAGAATCAAAGACGCCTCGGGCGCTTCCGTCACGCTCCCGAACGACGCGGTCTTCGTCCTCGTAGGCGCCGACGCAGACCTAACGCTCCTGCGCTCGGTGGGCGTCCGCACGGAGAAGTCGGGCCTCACGGAAGTCCCCGCCTACGACCCCGAGACCTTCGAGACGAACGTCCCCGGCCTCTACGTCGCAGGCCACTTCACGAACTCGCGCCACATAAAGGAGGCCATCGCCGTCCCGCGCCGAGTCGTCCCCCTTATAGCGCAGTCGCTCCGCGCGACGGTCTGAGCCGCCGCCACACTCAAACTCAGTCCGCTTTAGTTTTCGGAAGGGCCGATGCGGAGCGTCGCCGTGTTGCTCGCGGCGCCGCG
>DASPKR010000280.1:0-2998 GCA_035627975.1 Pyrinomonadaceae bacterium
GTCGCGGTGCTCGGAGAGCGGGAGCGTCGTGCGCTCCGTCATGGGCATCACGAGCGTGCCGCGCTCGCGCCCCGCCTCTTCGGCCACGCGCGCGACGAAGGCGCGCGACGACTCGTTCGGCGAAGGGTACTGGAAAGTCCCTCGACAGTACCGAGACCAGCCGGCCTTCGACCACGAAGAGCTTGAGCCGACCGAGACGCTGTAGCCCGAGCGAGCGAGCGAGCGCACGCACGCCACGGCCTGATTCTCGTTGCCGTCGAGCACAAGGACTCTCATACGTTCAACTCGCGGGCGACGGCGCCCGCCGTCACGCCTTCCGTGCGTGCCGCGTCAATCGCCTTCAGGAGCGCCCCCTCGAAGCGGCCGACGACGGCCGACCAGTCGTGGCGGGCGGCAAGCTCGGCGGCGGCCCTCTCAAGCTCGCGGCGCCTCCCCCCGTCCGTCAGGAGCGTCACGACGGCGTCGGCGAACGACGCCGCGTCGTCCGCCAGCAGCACGTCGCGGCCGTGAGTTACTTCCAGCCCCTCGGCGCCGACGGTCGTTGAGACGACGGCCTTGCCCGCGGCCATCGCCTCGAAAATCTTGAGCCGGGTGCCGCCTCCGACCCTGAGCGGCACGACGAAGACAGCAGCCTCGCGCAGGTGCTCCACGACGGAAGGCACCGTGCCTGTGACCTCCACGCTCTCTGACGCGAGCCTCTGCACGCGCGGGTGCGGGTTGCGGCCGACGATGCGGAAGCGCGCCCGCGGCACGCGCGCGAGCACCGACGGCCAGATGTCCCGGCAGAAGTAGTCCACGCCGTCAACGTTCGCCTCCCAGTCCATCGAGCCGAGGAAGACGACGAGCGGCGAGGCGGGCCCGTCAGGCTCAGCGCCGCTCCCGTCGAACGCCGCGCGGTAGAGCCCGAGGTCAACGCCTGTCGGCACGACCGTTATGCGCGCGGCGTCCGTCATCTCCGACATCAACCCGCGGTCGTGCTCCGAGACGGCGATGACGTGGTGGAAGCGGGCGACGGCCGCGCGCTCGTAGGCCGACATCTTCGCGGCCTCCATCTTGAACGCGGCGCGCTTTAACGGGTTCGGCTCGTGCCGCGCCTGCCTCCGCCAGAGCGCCGACTCGACGTTGTGCTGGAAGAGCACCGAGGGCGTCGCCAGCCGCCGCGGGAAGTTCAGCGACGCCGAAAGGAAGTCGCAGACCGCCACGTCGAAGCGGCCGTCGCCCAGCCAGTTCTCTACGAGCCGGCGGACGACGGGCGAGGTGAACTTCGTCACCGCGTATGGCGCCGGGCGCGGCAGGCGCGAAAGGTAATGGAGCCCCTGCGCGAGAGCCGAGCCCTCGGGCGCGCCGGTGCAGACTGCCTCGGCGCCCGGCAATTCCCTGCGAAGCTCGCTCTCGTACTCTTCATCAACCGCGCCGCCGTAGTAGGAGAGGAGCGTCACCTCGTGGCGCGCCGCGAGCTGGCGCAGGAGGTTAAACGAGCGAATCTTCCCGCCCGTGTCCACCGGCAGCAGCCGCCCGGCTTTAACCCAGAGTATGCGCATGTAAGGGCTCTCGTGCCCGGCCTTTAAGTCAGCGCGGCGGCCGCGACCTCGGCGGCGCCCTCCTCCGGGCGCGGCCGCGTCGCCTCGCCCGATTCTTCGCCGTCTATGAAGCGGCGCATCCACATCTCGAAGTTAACGAGCGACCACAGGCGCTCGTCGTGGTTCTCAATACCGGCGCGGTGGCGCGCGACGACGCCCTCGACGAAACCCGGGTCGAAGAGGTTGCGCGCGCGGGCGCGCGGCCCCGTCACGTACTCGTCGAGGACGTGGGAGTACGCGCCGCGGAACCACGCGCCCACGGGGACGGGGAAGCCCATCTTGCGGCGCGTCAGAATCTCCTCGGGCAGCACGCCGCGCATGGCCCTTCGGAGCACGTACTTCGTCGTCCACCCGCGCAGCTTCAGCCGCTCCGGCATGCGCGCCGTGTACTCGATGAGCTTGTGGTCGAGGAAAGGCACCCGGCTCTCGACCGACGCCGCCATGCTCATCTGATCCTGCTTCATCAGAAGCTCGTGCAGGTACGTCTTCGTGTCGGCGTAGAGCAGCCGGCCCAAGAGCGTCTCCGAGCCGGCGTCTTCAAGGTAGCGCGTCACGCGCGCGTAAGGGTCGGGCCGCCCGGCGCGCTCGCTCGCCTCGCGCGTGAGCAGCCCCGACTGCATCGAGCGCGAGAAGACGGCGAAGTTGTCAAAGTAGATGGTCTCGATGTCGGGCGTAAGGCAGAGGAACGTGCGCTGTAGCTTCTGCCTGAAGCGCGACGAGGCCGGGAGCGAGGCGACGGCGCCGCGCGCCGCGCGCTTGAGCGGCGCGGGCGCCCACGCGTGGTAGCGCGCGCCCAGCGCGAGGTTATAGACGGTCTTGCGGTAGCGGTCGTAGCCGGCCAGCATCTCGTCGCTGCCCTCGCCCGTCAAGACCACCTTGACGTGGCGGGAGGCGAGCCGCGAGACGAAGTAGAGCGCGACGCTAGAAGGGTGCGCCAGGGGCTCGTCCTCGTGCCAGACGAGGCGCGGAAGCTCGCGGAAGAAGTCCTCGGGGGTGACGACGACCTCGTGGTGGTCGGTCTTGAACTTCCGCGCGACGAGGCGCGCGTAGGCCAGCTCGTTGGCCTCGCGCTCGCGGAAGGCGACCGAGAAGGTCTTGACCGGCTCGGCGACCAGCCCGCTCATCACGGCCGCGATGGCCGAGGAGTCTATGCCGCCCGAAAGGAACATCCCCAGCGGCACGTCCGCCATCAGGCGCAGCCGGACGGCCGTGCGGAAAAGCTCCGACCACTCTGCGACGTAGTCCTCGTCGCCGCGCGAGTCGCCGTTCTCTCCCTCATCGGGGCTGAAGCGCACGTCCCAGTATTTTTCGATCTTCAGCTCGCCGTCGCGCCACAGCATCGTGTGGCCGGGCAGCAGCCGGCGGACGCCCGCGAAGAGCGTCTCCTCGCCGGAGGTCGCGTGGTTGGCGAGGTAGTC
>DASPKR010000281.1:0-4831 GCA_035627975.1 Pyrinomonadaceae bacterium
CGCGCGTGCCTCGCGGCGAAGGGCGCGGGCGCCGACTTCGTGAAGACCTCGACGGGGTTCGCGAAGTCGGGCGCGACCGTGGCGGACGTGGCGCTCATGCGGCGCACCGTCGGGCAGGAGATGGGCGTGAAGGCCGCGGGCGGCGTTAAGGGCATAGGCGACGCGCGCGCGATGATAGAGGCCGGCGCGACCCGCATAGGCGCCTCGGTCGGCGTCAAGATCGCGCAGGAGGCTTCGGGCGTGAAGACGGCGGCGACAACGGCGGCTTACTGATAAGGGAATGACGATGGCTGTGCGCGCGAGGGCTTTGATGACGGCGCTGCTGTTGTGCCTGTCGGCGGGGCTTCCTGCGGGAAGCGCCGGGCGGCAGGGCGGCGCGGCACAGCAGGCCGGGGCGGGGCTCGTGACGGACGTGCTTTTCACGGCCGTTGACAAGAAGGGCTCGGCCGTGACGACACTGAAGAAGGAGGACGTGCGCGTGCTCGCCGACGGCGAGCCGCAGGAGATACTCCGGTTCGAGCGACAGCGCGACTTGCCGCTGCTGCTCGCCGTGTTGATAGACGTTAGCAACTCGCAGGAGCGCGTGCTGCCGGCGGCAAAGAGCGCGGCCGTCACGTTCGTGAGCGCCGCCATGACGCTCGGGCTCGACCGCGCCGCCGTCGTCACCTTCACGAACGACGCGACGCTCGAACAGGAGCTGACGGGCGACCTCTCGGCCGTGCGCGCGGCAATCGAGAGGGTGCAGCCGTCGCCCCCGAACGTCGCCTACGTTTCTGGGGCGGTCATTGGCAAGGGCGGGGCGCCGCTGCCGGGCTCGACCGCGCTCTGGGACGCCGTCTGGACTGTGAGCGAGGAAGTGTTGACGCGCGGGCGCGGCCCCGGCCGGCGCGCCGTCGTGCTCATCACGGACGGCATCGACACGGGCAGCCGCGTCAAGCTCGACGAGGCGGTCGAGCGCGCCGTACAGTCCGACGTGGTCGTCTATAGCGTCGGCATGGGCGACGGCGACTACGGCGGCGTGGACAAGGGCGACCTGCGCAAGCTTTCGGAGCGCACGGGCGGCCGCGCATTCTTCCCCGGCAAGCAGAAAGACCTGCTGCCCGCCTTCGAGCAGATACTCCAGCAGCTACAGTCGCAGTACGTCGTCTCGTTCGCCACGCGCCACAGGCCCGACGGCTCGTTCCACAAGCTCCGCCTCGAAGTCGTCAACCCCGAGCTTCGCAGGCAGGGCGTAAAGCTCGCGCACCCCGAGGGCTTCTACGCCGGCAACACCTCGACGGCCGCGCCGAGCCGCTGAACTCCCGACCGCCGCCTCGTGATGAAAATGGCACAGGCCCGCGCTTGAAACGCGCGGGCCTCTCGTCTATGCTCTGGGGCAAAGTAATCCCAGACAGGCTAGCGGAAGGTGAGGGACTGTGGCCCCGAAGAGACCCAGCATACTGGCCGTTATCCTCGGCGGGGGCGCCGGCACGCGCCTCGCGCCGCTGACGCTCCACCGCTCGAAGCCGGCCGTCCCGCTCGGCGGCAAGTACAGGCTCGTTGACATACCCATCTCGAACTGCATCAACTCGGACGTGCTGCGAATCTTCGTGCTGACGCAGTACAACTCGGCGAGCCTCAACAAGCACATCGCGACGACCTACCGCTTCTCGCACTTCTCGAACGGCTTCGTCGAAATACTGGCCGCCGAGCAGACGCCGCAGAACCCTCAGTGGTTCCAAGGCACGGCCGACGCAGTCCGGCAGGTGCTGCCGCACATAGGCGACTGGGGCATAGACACCCTGCTCATACTCTCGGGCGACCACCTCTACCGGATGGACTACCGCAAGTTCATCGCGCGCCACTTCGAGACGGGCGCCGACGTCACCGTCTCCGTCATACCCTTCCCGCGCGAGCAGGCCGAGGACTTCGGTTTGCTTAAGGCCGACTCTGAGGGGCGCATACTCGAGTTCCGCGAGAAGCCGAAGGGCGAGGCGCTAGAGGAGATGAGGGTTGACACCACGGCCTTCGGCCTTTCGGAGGCCGAGGCCGCGCGCCGCCCCTTCCTCGCCTCGATGGGCATCTACGTCTTCAATTTCGACCTGCTCAAAGACCTGTTGTCGCGCGACGCCTCCTGGGTTGACTTCGGCAAGCAGGTCATCCCGGCCGCCATAGACTGCTGCAACGTGCAGTCGTACCTGTTCGACGGCTACTGGGAGGACATAGGGACTATCTCGGCCTTCCACCAGGCGAATTTGGATTTGACGGCGACGATACCGAAGTTCAACCTCTTCGACACGGACGCGCCGGTGTTCACGCGCGCGCGCTACCTGCCGCCTTCGAAGCTCAACAACTGCCACATAAACAGGTCAATCGTGAGCGAGGGCTGCATAATGAACCGGGCGGTGATTAACCGCTCGCTCATAGGCGTGCGCACGCGCATAGACTTCGGCGCGAACATAGAGGACACCTACGTGATGGGCGCCGACTACTACCAGTCCATAGAGGACATGGAGGGCGACCAGCGCTCGGGCAAGCCGCGCATAGGCATCGGCGAGGGCTCCGTCATACGCAACGCCATCGTTGACAAGAACGCGCGCATCGGCGCGGGCGTCCGCCTCGTCAACGAGCGCGCCCTCTCCGACGACGAGGCGCCCGACGGCTCCTGGTTCATAAGGGACGGCATCATCATCGTCCCCAAGAACGGCGTCGTGCGCGACGGCACGGTCGTCTGAAGGCTCGGGAGAAGAAGGACGGAAGAGGAGCCGCCTTTCGTGGCGGCTCCTCTTTTTTCGTGTGATTTACCTGGTGCCGGCGCGGCCGTCGAACTGGCGGGGCCGGAGGATGGGCGCCTGGCGCGGGGCGGCGTTGTCCTGTGCCGTCGAGTCGGCGGGCGCAGAGCCCGCGGGCCTATAGACGTAGCTGTCGCGGGCGCGCACGACTAGGTTGGGGCGGCGCACTCGCACACGTATCTGCCGGCGCTCCGCGACCTGCGACTGGCGCGAAGGGTAGTAGCCGAGGCTGTACTGCCGGCGAAGCTCTTCGGCTATGTCGCCGAACGCCTGTGCGAGGTAGCGCAGGTCGTCGGCGCTGTGGTGGCGGCCGCCGGTCAACTGCGCGAGCCGCCGCAGGTATTCGCCCCCGCGCCTGTAGTCTTCGGGCGAAGAGCCCGCGCCGCCTCCGCCGCCGCCAGTGTTGCCGCCGCCCCCGACGCGCACGTTGCCGCCCGTCAGTATGCCGCCGAGGATGTCGGCGAGTATCTCGCCCTTGCGCGAGCGGCGCCCGCGGCGGCGCTGGCCGGGCCAGTTGCCGCCCCCGCGCGTGCCGCCGCCGGCCTGCGAGGCGTAGGTGTCGTACTGCACGGGGTAGATGAGGGCGTCCAGCTCCTCGGCGTCGGCCAGCGTGCTCTGGAAGCTTGCGCGCTTGCTCGTCGTGTCAACGCCGTCGGTGAAGAGGACTATGGCCTTCCGGCCCGTGACGCGCGAGAGCTGCTGGTGAATGACTAAGTCAACGGCGTCGTAGAGGCGCGTGCCTTCGCCCGTGCGCGTGCGGCGTATGGCTTCGCGCAGGCGCCGACGGTCGCTGGTGGCGTCGGAGAGGACGCGCACGTCGTCGTCGAAGGAGATGACGATGACGCGGTCGTCGGGCCGTAGCTGGTCGAGGAAGGCTATGGCGGCGTCCTGTATGTCTTCGAGCCTGAAGCGCGTGGAGCCGGAGGTGTCGAGGAGGAGGGCGACGGTGAAGGGCTGCTCGACGGTCGCGAAGTACGCGACCTCCTGCTCGACGCCGTCCTCTTGTATGCGGAAGTCCTGCTTGGTCAGGCCCGGTATGAAGCGGCCGTCGCGGTCGAGCACGGAGACGGGGATGGTGACGAGCGCGGTGTTGACGCGCACGACCTCGTCCTCGCCCACCTCCTCGCCGGCCTCTTCCTGCGGCGCGTGCTGGCGCGGGGCGGCGGGCGTCGGCCGGGGCGCAGGGCTGCCGGCCGTCGCGGGCGCGCCCTGCCCGACGCGGCGCGGGCGCGTCTGCGCGAGCGTCTCGGCGAGCGGGGCGAAGAGGGCGCAGAGGAGCAGCGCTAGCGTGGCCGACTTTTTCATGGATTTCCCAAACCTCTAAACTTCCGGCGGGCGAGGCCGAGCACCCTTTGATTATGCCGGCCGGGCCGGGGATGCCAGTTTTTTTCGTGACCTACCTTTCGAGGGCGTTGAAGACGAGGGGGAAAGTCCCCCATGTCTGGGCGCGGTGCTGGGGGCGGAAGCCGAAGAGGACGACGCGGCCGCGGCCCAAGGGGACTTCGGCGAGCGCGATCTTGCCCGCGAGCTGGCGGTCGCCGAGCAGCCAGCCCGAACGCAGCACGTCGCGCGCGGCGTAGCGCGCGACCGTGCGGACGCGCGAGGGCGCGTCGGGCGTCGTCGTGACGAAGGCCGAGCTGTTGACGAAGTAGGCGTCCACCTCACGCGCGAGGCCGCGCGCGAGCGCGTGGCCCGAGTCCACTTCGAGCCGGACGATTGAGCCGGGGCCGTAGAACTCCGACGAGCGCGCGCCTTCGAGGGCGTTGCGCAGCGGCAGCCGGAAGCCTTTGATCGCCAGCTCGGAAGCGGCGTCGAAGCAGACGAGCGTGCCGCCCTCCTCGACGAACTTTCGCAGGTGCTCGACGCCGCCTTCGGTGATGCCGCCCGCGAACTCGGCCGGCGCGTTTTCGCGCCCCTCGACGATCTCGCGCAGGCGCATCGACGGCAGCACGATCACGTCGTACCGCGCGCGCAGGTTGCCGGCGCGCACCCCGGCGTCGCGCAGCGACTCGAAGGGGACGTTGAAGGTGTCGAAGACGTAGCGCGTCCAGCCCTCGTCC